>NZ_JBVJIN010000013.1:26615-145773 GCF_055586285.1 Actinokineospora sp. NPDC051303 | reverse complement strand
ACGGGTGGGATGCCTTCGGCCTCACACGCGCGGAGCCAGCTTAGCGATCTTCCTTCTCCCCCGAAGAAACCACTCCACCCCATCGAGCACCTGGCGGGCCGGGCAGCGGTTGGCAGATGCTCGGGTTCGCTGTTCGGTCTGCACCACCGGCACCTGGCAGGGGCGGGTCCGGCTGGCAGGAGCGTGGGTTCGCTGTCTCCGCCCCCATCGAGCACCTGGCAGCTTCGGGTTCCTGCTGGTTGGGGGGCTGGTTCTCTGTTTAGCCCATGGGCACCTGGCAGCGTTGGTGCTGCCTGGCAGGTGCCCAAGAAGGGCACTTGACCGAGCGTCCCGACCACGTCCACAACGCTCCTGTTTCACCCTTTTCCGCCGCTCCACACCCCACACAACAAACCCCACCCACCCTGGGGGCTGACCCCGCTCCAGTCTATCGCGCCAGGCCGACAAACCAGGCGCAAACCATCTTGCCTGTGGATAACTCGCGATCATCGGTGGCGCGAGTCTGTGGGGCCTGGCGGGAACTGGTGGTTCTCAAGGTTTTGGGGTTATTCGGAGGAGTTTGTCGTCTGTGCCGTTGGAGGTGGTGACGTAGAGGGCGCCGTCGGGGGCGGTGCGGCTGGCGCGGAGGCGGCCGTACTGGTCGGCGAACTCTGGGGGGATGGTCACTGAGGTGACGTTCGCTTCGGTGTCCAATGTGTACAGGAGGAGTTTGGCGCCTTTGAGAGCTGTGGCGACCAGGGCTCCGTCCAAAGTGCCCCATTGGGGGCCGGTGAGGAAAGCGGTGGCGCAGATGGCTTCCGTGGTCTTGCCCGACTCCCACTTCGCCGGGATGGCGTCCGGGAAGCGGGTCAGGTCGGTCATGGGGACGCTTTCGTCGTAGCCGGGGGCCGTGCCGCCCTGGGATGGGTCCCAGCCGTAGTTGGCTCCGGGGACCAGGAGGTTGATCTCGTCGTTCTTGTCCGGGCCGTGTTCTGCGGTGAGGACCTGGCCGGTGCCGGGGCGAATGGCGACGCCCTGGATGTTGCGGTGGCCGTAGGTGAAGACGGGGGAGCCCGGGGTTGGGTTGTCGGGCAACGGTTCGCCGGTCTTGAGGTCTATGCGTAGGACCTTGCCGCCTAGGCTTGTTTTGTCCTGGGGGACGGCGCCGCGGGCGCTGTCGCCGGTGCCGACCAACAGCGCGCCGTCGGCGGCGAGGGTGGGGCGGCAGCCGGAGTGCCTGCCGTTGGCGGCCAGTGGCATACCGGTCAGGAGTTCCTTGACCCGGGTGGCCGATGTCTCGTCCTCGGTCAGGCGCCAGGTGACCAGCCGGACATCGGCGGGGGCGCCGTTCTCGGTGTGGGTTTGGCAGGTGGTGAACTCGCGGGACGTCTCGAAGTCGGGGTGGACGACCAAGCCCATCAGGCCGCCCTCGCCGCGGACCTGGACGGTGGTCGTGTCGGCTTTGACGGTGGTCGCGGTCGCGCCGGGCAGGCCGGAGGACAGCAGTGCGATCGCGCCGGTGCGCTGGGTGACGAGGACCTTGCCGTTCGGGAGGAAGCCGATGTCCCAGCCGTGGGTCAGCCCGCCGGTCACCAGCTCGACGTTTAGCGCGGGGGCCTGCGCGGGTGTCGATGGGCCCGTCCCGTCCGACGCGGCGCACCCGGTCACCGCGGTGGCTGTGACCACGATGATCGACATGACCCGTGACGAGGTGCTGCGCATACCGCCAGAATGCCGGTCACCATGTCTGCGCGCCGTGTGGCGAGGATGAGGGGGACCTTCGGCGATGAGCGACTCCACCTGGGACTGGCCGACGTGGACCTGGAGCGCGGACGGGGAGAGCACCCGCATCCGGGAGCTGCGCGGCGAGCTGTCGCGGGTGCGCGGCTCACTGGCACAGGCGCGGCTGCGGTCGGACCTGGCGTCGGTCACCGGGCCCCTGGAGCGCCGCGTCGACCGGCTCTCTGCGGCGTTCGACGCGTTCGTGGAGCTCAGCGGGGTGCGGGAGGAACTGTCGGTCTTCGATGAGGAAGCCGAGGTCCGCCACCAGGCCAGGATGCTGTTCGCGGGCAGGCCCCGCATCGACGCGGTGCGCGATGTCGGACAGTACTGGCTCCCCCCGGCGCTGCGGGCCGTGCTGGCGGTGGTTGTGGGGGAGGACACCGCCGCCCACCTCAAGTCCGCCGCCGAGCGCGACCACACCCGGGCCACCCTGTTCCACGTCCTCACCGCCGCCATCGTCGGCCGCGGCGACACGATCACCACCGGCATGATCGCCGAAACCCTCCCCAAACTGACCCCGTCGCTGCCCCTGTCCGTCTGGGCCGTGTGGACCCTGGCCGCCGACGGCCACTACGGCGTGGTCGGCAAGCAGTTGGCGCAGCGGCGCGCGATGGACTACCTGTCCCGCCTGCCGCAGCCGGACCGCCAAGCCGCTGTTGCCGGGTGGCGGGAGACGATCCCCCCGGACCAGAACACCGCGTTCGCCCTGCCCAAGGAGCTGCTCGGCGGCGACCGGCACGCGGACGTGGCCGGGTGGCCCGCGGCAGGCGGAGTCCCGCTGGCTGCGGGCAGTGCGGCGGCGGTGTCGGACGCCGCGACTGGGGGTGTGGCGAGCAGCGCGCGGCCGGAGCCAGCGGCCGGTGGCGGGGTGACGGCGTCTGGGGAGTTGGGACGGCAGGGCGGCGTGCGGTCGGTGTCGGTGGGCGTGGCGGCCGAGGGTGGGGTGACGGTTTCTGGCGAGTCGGGACGGCAAAGCGGCGCGGGGCCGGAGCGGGCGGCCGATGGTGGGGTGGCGGCGTCTGGGGAGTTGGGTCGGCAGGGTGGCGCGGGGCCGGTGTCGGCGGGCGCGGTGGCTGAGGGCGGGGCGGTGGTTTCTGGGGAGTCGGGTCGGCAGGGCGGCGCGCGGCCGGTGTCGGCGGGCGCGGTGGGCGATGGTGGGGTGGGGGCGTCTGGGGAGTTGGGACGGCAGGTTGGCGTGCGGGCGGAGTCGGCAGCCGTGGCGGTTGAGGGTGGGGTGGCGGTGGCTGGGGAGTCGGGTCGGCAGGGTGGGGTGGCGACGGAGGTGGTCGCTGGGGTGGCGGCTGCTGAGCGGGAGGCTGGTGGCGCTCTGGCGGGCGCTGGTGGGGTGGCGGAGTTGGCCGACGCGGGGGAACTGCGGGCCATCGGGTTGGCCTGCGACCGGCTCGCGGCGCTGCGGCGGTGGGTGGGGGACGGGCTGGTGCCGTCGACGGGGTATGACGAGCTTGACCCGGTCGTCAAGCGGACGCTGGAGGCGCTGGTCGATGAGGGCAGCGCCCAGGAACGGGACCTGCTGCGTCGCGAGCGCGAACTGCGCCAGGTCATCGAGGGCACGGGCGGCCAGACCGCTTGCTGGTCCGACCCCGCTGGCGACCCGGCCGCGCTGCTGCGGGCCGCGGCGGTGAGCAGGCCGAACCGGCGGGGGCTGATCATCCGCGCGTGCGCCAAGGACATCGCCGCGGCGGCGGAAGCCCTCGCCGACGAGGGCCGCAAGCGTTTGCCCGAGGTGGTGGCCGTGCGGACGCGGCGGGGGCAGGTGGCCGTCACGGCGACGGGCCCAGTGCCGGGCGCGATCGAGGCGGCTGTAGCCAGGGCGTGCGCTGTTGACCCGATCCCGCGACGGCTGGCGGTGGGACTGGCGGTGCTGGGGGTGGTGTTGGTGGGGTTCGCTTTCCTGTTGGGGTGGACGTGGGCGGTCCCGGCTGTCGCGGCCCTGGCGGGCGCGGTCGCTTACCAGCGCAAGGACAGCCACATCCGCGAACTCGTCGATCTGGACTCGGCCGCGACCCGGGACATCCTCCGCGCCGATACCAAGCGCGCCGTGTCCGCCTTCGCCACCGCGTTAGCCGATCTGGAAGGCCGCCGCGCGCGGGTGCCCGACGACCTCGCCACGGTGCGCGCCCTGCTCGCGTGACGACGATGCTCGTTGTGCGGGGTTGTCGGGTTTCGGACTACCTGCTCAAACGGGCATCCTCGTCACGCGCGTGACGCCATCTCGGAACGGTCTGTGCGGGGTTGGTGGGCCGTTGCGGTGGTGCGGTGAGCGGGTGCCTTGCGACCTCGCCACGGTGCGTGCCCTGCTGGCGTGACGGTGATGCCTGCGGTGCGGGTTGTTGTCGGGGTTCGGACGACCCTGGCTCCGGTGGCCGCGTCGCCTGCGTGACGCCAATCTCGGAACGGGTTGTGCGGGGTTGGTGGGTCGTTGTGGTGGCGCGGTGAGCGAGCATCTTGCGTTCTCGCCGCGGTGCGCGCCCTGCTCGCGTGACGGCGATGTCCGTTGCGCGGGTTGTCGGGTTCGGACGACCTGGTCAGCGGGCACCTCGTCACGCGGGTGATGCCAGTTTCGGAATGGGTTGGTGGGCGGTTGTGGTGGCGCGGTGGGCGGGTGCCTTACGTCCTCGCCATGGTGCGTGCCGTGCTCGCGTGACGACGGTGCCCGTTGCGCGGGTTGTCGGGTTCGGACGACCTGGTCAGCGGGCACCTCGTCACGCGGGTGATGCCAGTTTCGGAATGGGTTGGGTGGGGTTGGTGGGCGGTTGTGGTGGCGCGGTGAGCGGGTGCCTTGCGGCCTCGCCATGGTGTGTGTCCTGCTGGCGTGACGGTGATGCCTGCGGTGCGGGTTGTCGGGTTTCGGACGATCTAGCCCCGGTGGCCGCGTCGCCGCGTGAGGCCAATCTCGGAACGGTTGTGCGCGGTTGGTGGGCGGTTGCGGTGGCGCGGTGAGCGAGCGCCTTGCGGCCTCGCCACGGTGTGTGCCGTGCTCGCGGGACGGCGATGCCCGTTGCGCGGGGTTGTCGGGTTCGCCCGGTTGCCGCGTCGCTTGCGTGATGCCAATCTCGGAATGGGCTGGGTGGGGTTGGTGGGCCGTTACGGTGGCGCGGTGAGTGAGCACCTTGTCCTCAGCGTTGACGGACCCGTGGCGACCCTGACCATCGACCGGCCCGCTAAGCGCAACGCGTTGAGCTTTGAGATGTGGTCGGCGATTCCCGGGATCGTGGCCGGGGTCGCGGCTGACGACGAGGTGCGGGTGCTGGTCATCCGGGGGACTGAGAACTTCTCGGCGGGTGCGGACATCAGCGAGTTCTCCACGCTGCGGCGGGACGCGGCGGGTGCGCAGCGGTACGGGCAGGCGGTGGAGGCTGCGACCAAGGCCCTGACCGGCCTGGGTAAGCCCACCATCGCGGCCATCACCGGTTTCTGTATCGGCGGCGGCTGTGAGATCGCCTTGGCCTGCGATCTCCGGATCGCGGCCGACGACGCCCGGTTTGGGATCACTCCGGCCAAGCTGGGGATCGTGTTCAACCTGCCCTCGACCAAGCAACTGGTCGACGCGGTCGGCCCAGCCTGGGCCAAGCAAATCCTGTTCACCGGCGACATCCTCGACGCCCCCACCGCCCTGCGCATCGGCCTGGTCAACGAACTGCACCCGGCCGACGCCCTCCCCAAACGCGCCCAGGACCTCGCCGACCTCATGGCCTCCCGTTCCCAGGTGACCATCCAGGGCGCCAAGATCATCGTCGGCTGGATCTTGGCGGGCCGCACCGACGAGGACGACGAAACCCACGCCCTCTACGCCCACTCGGTCACCAGCCCCGACTACGCCGAGGGCGTCGCGGCCTTCCTGGAGAAGCGCCCGCCGCGCTTCTAGCGCGGAACGACCCTCGGCCGCTGGGCTGGATTCCCGCTCAGTCGGCTTCCTGGGCGCACGCGTCGATGATTCGGTCGATATCCGACCTCTTCAGGTTCAAGGCGAGCCCGGGGAAGCTGGCGGTGCCACCCAGCGCGCCGGTCTCCACCAGGCGCACCCGCGTGGTTGACCAGCCCATCCGTTTGGCGAGCATCGACGCGCTCAGTCTCGCCCGCCTGCGGGCTTGGTAGACCTCGTCTCCCCACATCTTGTGCAGGTCGGATCGGTGATCATTCACGTGATCATTCGTCATGCCAGCCACCGTAGTGGTTGCCGCGCGCCAACTCCCGTTTCGGCAGCTAAAACCATCCGATCGGACTACTGGTTGGCTCATAGTTGCCGCACGGTCGGGTGGCGGAATCGGATTCCGGGCATCGGAAGGGGGCTCACGTGGGGGTGAGGCGGGCCAGTTCGGCTTGGAGGTTGGCGCGGGCCGGGGCTTCCCAGAGTTCCTGGCCCAGCGGGGTGCGGTAGAGGCTGGGGAGGGCCAGCAGTCCGCGCAGGACGGCCGCCCGTCCCGCCCGGAAGGCCGCGTCGGGGACGAAGGCGTACTCGGCGCGGACGGCTTCGGTGTAGGCCCAGTAGGCGGGGGAGGCGAGGATGGCCAGGTCCGCGTCGCAGAGGACTTCGCCGTTGTTGTCGCCGGGGGTGGTTTTGTGGCCGTTGGTGAGGCAAACCAGGCGCGCTACCTCCGTCACGGCAAGCGTGGGCAGACCTAGGGCGGTTAGCTCTGTCTCGGCTAGGCGGGCGCTTTGCTCCTCGTCGTCGCCGCGGCCCTGGTAGACGGCGTCGTGGTACCAGGCGGCGAGACGGACCAGGTCGGGGTCGGCGGCGTGGTCGGCCAGCAGGTCCACGCCGTCGAGGACCGCGTGCAGGTGGGCGAGGGTGTGGTAGCGGCGGTGCGGCTCTTCCCAGCGGGCCACCAGCGCCGCGCCGCCGGTGTCGGGCAGGCCCAGCGACCTCGCCAGCGTTGACCATCGCTCGACGGACATGGGCGCCACGTTATCGGCGCGACGAGTGTCGGGGACAGGCCGTAGTCTGAACCGTGAGAACCCCTTCCGGACTCAAGGTCCCGGGCAGGGGTCTGTCCGCCTTTTCCCTCCCGTCATGAAGGACTGGCTTCTCATCGTGTCGAAGGCTCCGCTGCACGGTCTGCTCGAAACACTGCTCGACGATCCCGCCGCCGCCACCGTGATCGAGGCTGCGGGCGCTCCCGTCCAGGAACTGCGCGGCCCGGTCGCCGCGCGGCCGCTGGTTGTGGCCGCGTTGGCCACCAAGACTCCGGTGCTCGCCGTCACGGCCACCGGGCGGGAGGCCGACGACCTGGTCTCCGTCCTCGGCGACCTGCTCGGGCGGGACGCGGTGGCCGACTTCCCCTCCTGGGAGACGCTGCCGCACGAGCGGTTGTCGCCGCGGGCGGACACCGTCGGTGGACGGTTGGCTGTGCTGCGCAGGCTCGCTCACCCCGAGGAGCACCCGGCCGGGCCGCTGAAGGTGGTCGTGGCCACGGTGCGCAGCCTGATTCAGCCGATGGCCCCCGGGCTGGGCGAACTGGCTCCGGTGCGGCTCGCGGTCGGCGAGGAGCAGGACTTCGACGGGGTCGTCGCTCGGCTCGCCGACCTCGCTTACCTGCGCGTCGACATGGTGGAGAAGCGGGGTGAGTTCGCGGTGCGGGGCGGCATCGTCGACCTGTTCCCGCCGACCGCGGAGCACCCCGTCCGGGTGGAGTTCTGGGGCGACGAGGTCACCGAGATCCGGCCGTTCGCCGTGGCCGACCAGCGGTCGCTGCCCGGTGAACTGCGCGAGGTTGTCGCCCCGCCGTGCCGGGAGCTGCTGCTGACCGACGACGTACGGGAGCGGGCCGCCGCGCTGGCCGAGGCGCACCAGGCCGACGCGCATCTGCACGAGATGCTGGCGAAGCTGGCCGAGGGCATCCCGTCGGAGGGCATGGAGGCGCTCATCCCGGCCCTGTGCCGCGGCGAGATGCAACTGCTCACCGATGTCTTCCCGGCGGGCACGCACGTCCTGCTCAACGACCCCGAGAAGATCCGCACCCGCGCCCACGACCTGGTCCGCACCGGCCAGGAGTTCCTGGAAGCGTCGTGGATGGCCGCCGCGGGCGGCGGCAAGGCCCCCATCGACCTGGGCGCGTCGGCTTACCGCGACCTCGGTGACATCGCCGCGCACGCCCGCGACAGCGACCACCCGTGGTGGACGCTCTCCCAGCTCACCGACGAGACCGCTGTCGCTCTCGATCTCCACCCCGTCGAGGCTTACCGGGGCGACGTAGAACGCGCCTTCGCCGACCTGCGCGCGCACACCGCGGCGGGCGGGGCGGCGGTGCTGGTCGTGCCGGGCGCGGGCACCGCGAAGCGGGCCGTCGAGCAGTTGGCCGAGGCCGAGGTGGCGGCCACGTTCGCCGAGGACGGGCTGGCCGAGCGGCCCAAGACGGGCATGGTCACCGTTGTACGCGGCTCTATAGAGGACGGGTTCGCCGCGCCCGGGTCGGCGCTGGTCGTGCTCACCGAGACCGATCTGACCGGCGGCAGGCACGGCACGTCCACAAAGGACATGTCGACCAAGATGCCGTCGCGCCGGCGCAACGCGGTAGACCCGTTGGCTCTGAAAGCGGGCGACTATGTGGTGCACGAGCAGCACGGCATCGGCCGGTACGTCGAGATGGTGCAGCGCACGGTCGCGGGCGCGACGCGCGAGTACCTGGTGCTGGAGTACGCCAGCTCCAAGCGCGGCCAGCCCGGCGACCGCCTGTTCGTGCCGACCGACCAACTGGACGAGGTCTCCCGCTACGTCGGCGGCGAGCTGCCCAGCCTGAACAAGCTCGGCGGGTCGGACTGGAAGAACACCAAGGCCAAGGCCAAGAAGGCGGTCAAACAGATCGCCGCGGAACTCGTCCAGCTCTACGCCGCCCGCCAGGCCGCCCCCGGGCACGCGTTCGGCCCGGACACCCCGTGGCAGCGCGAGCTGGAGGACGCGTTCCCGTTCACCGAGACCGTCGACCAGCTCGCCGCCATCGATGAGGTCAAGGCCGACATGATGCGCGGCGTCCCGATGGACCGGGTGATCTGCGGCGACGTCGGCTACGGCAAGACGGAGATCGCCGTGCGCGCGGCGTTCAAGGCGGTGCAGGACGGCAAGCAGGTCGCCGTGCTGGTCCCGACGACCCTGCTCGCCCAGCAGCACCTCAACACCTTCTCCGGCCGGATGCACTCGTTCCCGGTGAACGTCAAGGGCCTGTCCCGGTTCACCGACTCGGCCGAGTCCGAGCAGACCATCGCCGGGCTCGCCGACGGCACGGTGGACATCGTCATCGGCACGCACCGGCTGTTGCAGACCGGGTTGCGGTACAAGGACCTCGGCCTGGTGATCGTGGACGAGGAGCAGCGCTTCGGCGTCGAGCACAAGGAACACATCAAGGCGCTGCGCACGCACGTCGACGTGCTCACCATGTCCGCGACCCCGATCCCGCGCACCCTGGAGATGTCGCTGGCGGGCATCCGGGAGATGTCGACCATCCTGACCCCGCCGGAGGACCGGCACCCGATCCTGACCTACGTCGGCGCGTACGACGACAAGCAGGTCGCCGCCGCGATCCGCCGCGAGCTGCTGCGCGACGGGCAGGTCTTCTACGTGCACAACCGGGTGTCCTCCATCGAGAAGGCCGCCCGCAGGCTGCGCGAGCTCGTCCCGGAGGCGCGGGTCGTCACCGCGCACGGGCAGATGAACGAGGACCGGCTGGAGAAGATCATCCAGGGGTTCTGGGAGCGCGAGCACGACGTGCTGGTCTGCACGACGATCGTGGAGACCGGCCTGGACATCTCCAACGCCAACACGCTGATCGTGGAGCGCGGCGACATGCTCGGCCTGGCCCAGCTCCACCAGCTCCGCGGCCGGGTCGGCCGGGCCCGCGAGCGCGGCTACGCCTACTTCCTCTACCCGCCCGAGCAGCCGCTGACCGAGCACGCCCACGACCGGCTGGCCACGATCGCGCAGAACACCGAGCTGGGCGCGGGCATGGCCGTGGCGATGAAGGACTTGGAGATCCGCGGCGCGGGCAACATCCTGGGCGCCGAGCAGTCCGGGCACATCGCGGGCGTCGGGTTCGACCTCTACATCCGGCTCGTCGGCGAGGCTGTCGACGCGTTCCGCAGGCACGCGGGCGCGCCTGGGGCCGAGGACGAGGAGGAGCTGGCCGAGGTGCGGGTGGACCTGCCGGTCGACGCGCACATCCCGCACGACTACGTGCCCGGCGAGCGGCTGCGGCTGGAGGCATACCGGAAGCTGGCCGCCGCCCCGGACGCCGCCGCGCTCGACGCGGTGCGCGAGGAGCTGGTCGACCGCTACGGCGAGCCGCCCACCCCGGTCGTCACCCTGCTCGCGGTCGCGGAGTTCCGCCAGACCTGCCGCCGCCACGGTGTCACCGAGGTCGTCGCGCAGGGCAGCAACATCCGGTTCGCCCCGCTGCCGCTACGCGACTCGCAGCTGGTGCGGCTCAAGCGGCTGCACCCGAAGGCCGTGCACAAGGCGGTCACGAACACCGTCACCGTGCCGCGCCCGACCGAGGGCGCCGCGGGCGGCCGGATCGGCGCGCCGGTGCTGCGCGACCGCGATTTGCTCGACTGGTGCGCGAAGTTCCTCGCCTCACTCGAAGTCGCTCCCGCTACCGCTGGAGTGCGTTAGGTAACACTGCGTGCCGATCACGCGACTCCCCTGGCGACTCCGGCAAGGCGGGGACCCAGGGGAGGGCGTCGCTCGTGATCCACACGACCCAGCTCGGCTGGACGCTGTCGCCCGACGAGTTCGCCGACGTGTGGGACCGGTTGGGCGTAGACGGGTTCCCGTATCCGATCCGGGTCGAGCGCGCGGACCCCGACATCAGCGGAGTCCGCAAGCGATTACGGTCGGCGCGGATACTCGGTCGCGCGGACCGAATCGACCCCGAGCTGGAAGCCGCCTTGCGGATGCTGCACGCCCCCGAGCTGTCCGTGGACTCGGTGTGGCTGGCCGAGGACGGCTCAGACTCCCCGCACCGGGTGCTCGCCGCCCGGGTGGGCAAGCTGGCGGTGATCGCCACCCAGGAGCCCGGCCCGAGCGAGCACGCGGGTGGCGACGTGCTGATCCGCGACCTGGTGTGCACCGCGCTCGCCGCGTCCGTGGTCCACGAGCTGCCCGCCGACCGCCCCGGCCGCGTGCCCGGCGGGAGCTGGTCGGGCGCGGACGCCGACCGGGCTGACGCGCTGCGCGACCTGCTCGCCGCCCGCAGGCTCCGCGCGGGCCAGCTCGGCGTCACCGCGCACGGCACGCGCGGGCCGATGCTGTTCTGGTTCGACGTGGCGGGCGACGGCCGCTACGCCCTGCTGCGCGTCGTGGGCGCGGACGGCAGGCTCTGGGTCCGGCTCGCGCCCGCGGACACCGCCGTGCTGCGCGGGCTGCTCACGCGCGTGCTGCGGCAGACCGCCGGACACGCTGGGTAACCCGAACGGGTGCTCGTGACCAGCTCGGCGGCGTTGTGAGAGGCTACGGCACTGTGACCACCGTCATCCGCCGCCGCGGCCCGTTCTTCGCGCTGCTCGCCGTGCTCGGGCTCGTGCTCACCGCCTGCGCCTCCGGGCCGAGTCAGGTCAACGCCGCCGCGATCGTGGGCGGCAAGGCCATCGGAGTCAACCGGGTCCAGCAGCTGGTGGACCGGGCGCTGGAGATCGAGCCAGCCACCCGGACGCTGGCCGACCAGCGCAAGCTCGACCTGCTCTCCCGGGGCATGCTGCGCCAGTTGGTGCTGCACGAGCTGATCGAGTCCTACGCGGCCAAGCACCGGCTGACGGTCGAGCCCGCCGACGTGACCGAGCTTGCCCGGCAGATCCGCGAGCTGGAGTCGCTGCCGACCGATGGCACGGTGCCGCCGACCGCGCTCGTGCAGCAGGCGGTCAACCGGGCTTTCGAGCCGGAGGCGATCGCCCGCGACCACCTGCTGATGACCAGGATCGGCCAGGCGCAGGCGGCGACGCTCGCGGTGACCTTCGACTTCATCCTCGTCGCCCCCGGCGGCGCGGGCGACTCCGGTTCGCTGCGCTCGCAGGCCGTCGACAAGGCCAAGGAACTCGCCCAGGGCCTCGACCAGGCGGACAAGGTCCTCGACGCCGAGATCGCGGGCGGCGCGCAGGCGGCCAAGAACGAGACGATCTTCCCGGCGCAGGCCCCGGAGATCGCGGGCAGCGCGCTGTTCGGCACGCCAGCCAACT
This sequence comes from Actinokineospora sp. NPDC051303, assembly GCF_055586285.1. Taxonomy (NCBI): domain Bacteria; kingdom Bacillati; phylum Actinomycetota; class Actinomycetes; order Pseudonocardiales; family Pseudonocardiaceae; genus Actinokineospora; species Actinokineospora sp. NPDC051303. The sequence goes on along the minus strand of NZ_JBVJIN010000013.1, from coordinate 133,830 downwards.
CCGTGGTCGCCTTCCAGCCCGGCGACGAGAACGCGGGCTGGGTGGTCGCGCTGGTCCGCGAGCGGGACACCTCGGCCAAGCCCGCCGCGGACGCCCCGGCGCCGGACGCGCGCCTGTCGACCGCGCTCGGGCCGCGCCTGTTGCAGTCCACGGTGGCCGACCTCGGCGTCAAGATCAGCCCGCGCTACGGCCTGTGGGACCTGGCCGGGATGACGGTCGCGCCCAGCGAGGGCGAGACCAAGGGCGTGGTGATCCCGGTCAAGAACGCCCCCGTCGCGCCGTGAGCAGCCACCCCGGGTCCGCCGTGGTGCTGGTGAGCGCCGAGACGGTCCCCGCGAGCGCGCTCGCGCCGCTGCGCGCGGCCAAACGCGTGTACGTCACCGGCGGGGCAGACCCCGCGCTGGGCGACGCGCCCGCGCCCGACACCCTGCTGGACGAGGCGGCCACGGCGGCTGTCGTGCTGGTCACCGACGATCTCGGCGACCCGGCCGCGGCCGCGTTGGTCGCGGCGGGCGCCCCCGTGCACCGCACCCCGGGCGCCGGGCTGGTCGCCGCGGCGCGGGTCATGGACACGCTGCGGTCCCCGGGCGGGTGCCCGTGGGACGCGGAGCAGACCCACGAGTCGCTGCGGCAGTACCTGGTCGAGGAGTGCTTCGAGCTGCTGGAGGCCATCGACGACGGCGACCGGGTCGCGTTGCGCGAAGAGCTCGGCGACGTGCTGTTGCAGGTCCTGTTCCACGCCCGCGTCGCCGAGGAGCACGACACCGAGGCGTTCTCGGTTGACGACGTGGCGGGCGACCTGGTGGCCAAGCTCGTCGGCAGGCACCCGCACGTGTTCGCGGGCGGCGACCCGGCCGTGCGCGACGCCGCCAGCCAGGAGCACCGCTGGGAGGAGCTGAAACAGCGGGAGAAGCGCCGGGAGTCCAGTGTGGACGGTGTGGCTACCGGGCAGCCCGCCGCCGCGCTGGCCGCGAAGCTTACCCAGCGCACCGCCCGCGCTGGCCTGCCGCCGGACCTGCTGCCGGGCGCGGGCTCTGGCAACGGCTCTGGTGATGGCTCTGGTGCCGACTATGGCTCCCGGCTGTTCGCGTTGGCCGCCGAGGCGAAGCTCGCGGGCCGCGACCCGGAAGGCGACCTGCGCGCGGTCGCCCGGGAGTTCGCCTCGGCCGTGCGCGCCGCCGAGGCCGCCGCCCGCGCGGCGGGCGTCGATTCCGCCCGAATGGACCACGACACCTGGCGCGCGCACTGGCCCACGCGGTGATCATCGACCCGAGTGCGCCGCACCTGTCGGCGGCTATGGCTAACTTGGCAGGGTGACCGACGCCTATCTCAGATTCCCCCATCTGCATGCGGACCTGATCACCTTCGTCGCCGAGGACGACGTGTGGCTGGCACCGGCCGACGGTGGCCGGGCGTGGCGGCTCTCGGCTGACCAGGTCCCGGTGACCAACCCCAGGTTCTCGCCGGACGGCGCCACGATCGCCTGGACGAGCACCAGAGACGTCGAGCCGGAAGTGCACGCGGCCCCGGCCGAGGGCGGTCCCAGCGAACGGCTCACGCACTGGGGCGACGTGCGCACCACCGTGCTCGGCTGGACCCGGGACGGGCGGGTGATCGCCCGCACGACGGCGGGCCGCCCGTCGCTGCGGGCGAGTTGGGCGCACGCGGTCCCGCTCGACGGGACGCCCAGCGAACGGCTTCCCTACGGGCCGGTCGCCGCCCTCGACATCGCCGCGTCCGGCGCGGTCGTGCTCGGCTCGGTGATCTCCCGCGAACCCGCCTGGTGGAAGCGCTACCGGGGCGGCACCACCGGCAAGATTTGGGTCGACCCGGAGGGCACCGGCGAGTTCGCCCGCATCCTGTCCGATGTGGACGGACACATGGTCGACCCGATGTGGGTCGGCGACCGGATCGCGTTCCTGTCCGACCACGAGGGCGTCGGCAACCTGTACTCCTGCGCGGTCGACGGCACCGACCTGCGCAAACACACCGACCACGACGACTTCTACGCGCGCAACGCCAGCACAGACGGCTCCCGCGTCGTCTACCACCGCGCCGGTGAGGTGTGGTTGCTCGACGGGCTCGACGCCGCCCCGCGCCGCGTCGAGGTGCGCCTGGGCGGGCCGCGCGGCTCCCGGCAGCCCCGCCCGATCACCGCGCGCCTGCACCTGGGCGACGTGGGGCCGGACAAGACCGGCCGGGCCAGCGCCGTCGAGGTGCGCGGCACCGTGCACTGGGTGACCCACCGCGACGGCCCGGTCCGCGCGCTCGCCGTCGAGCCCGGCGTCCGCGCCCGGCTGCCGCAGGTGCTCGGCGACACCGGCCAGGTCGTCTGGGTCACCGACGCCGACGGCGAGGACGCGCTGGAGTTCGCCCCGGTGGCGGGCCGCGAACCCGGCGTCAGCCCGCGTCGCGTCGCCGGTGGCCAACTCGGGCGGGTGCTGGAGCTGGCCGCGTCGCCGGACGGGCGCCGGGTCGGCGTGGTCACCCACGACGGGCGGCTGCTGCTGGTCGACGCGGACGACGGCGAGGTCCGCGAGGTAGTCCGCGTCCAGGAGATGGACCCGACCGGCCTGGTGTTCTCCCCGGACTCGCTGTGGCTGGCCTGGTCGCACCCCGGCCCGAGCCCGCTGCGGCACATCCGCATGGTCAACACGACCGACCTGAGTGTGGTCGACGTCACACCACTGCGGTTTGTCGACTCCGATCCCGCCTTCACCCTCGACGGCAAGCACATCGCGTTCCTGTCCACGCGCAGCTTCGACCCGATCTACGACGTGCACGTGTTCGACCTGTCCTTCGCCAACGGCAGCAGGCCCTACCTGGTGCCGCTGTCGGCGACGACCCCGTCGCCCTTCGCACCCGTCCGCGAGGGGCGGCCCTTCGGCGACCCCGACGACAAGGACACCGGCGACGACGGCGCGCCGCGCACCTCGGTCGACATCGAGGGCATCGAGGACCGGGTGGTGGCCTTCCCGGTGCCCGCCGCCCGCTACTCCGGCCTGCGCGCGGCCAAGGGCGGCGTGCTGTGGCTGCGCGACCCGCTCACCGGCTCCCTCGGCGACGATCTTGACGACCTCGGCGAAGACGCCCCGCGCTCCGTGCTGGAACGCTACGACCTGGTCAAACTCAAGGTCGACACCCTGGTCGACGGCCTGGACGAGGTGTGGACCAGCGGCGACGGCTCCCGCATCGTCGTCCGCGACGGCCGCTCGCTGCGGGTCCTGCCCGCCGACCGCAAGGCCGACTCCGACGACGGCTCGGAGGACAACATCAGCGTCGACCTGAGCCGGGTCCGCGTCCTGCTCGACCCGGCGGCGGAGTGGCGGCAGTCCTACGACGAGACCGGCCGCCTCATGCGCGACCACTTCTGGCGCGCGGACATGAACGGCATCGACTGGTCGGGCGTGCTAGCCCGCTACCGCCCCCTGGTGGACTCGGTCGGCTCCCACGACGAGCTGGTCGACCTGCTCTGGGAAGTCCACGGTGAACTGAACACCTCGCACGCCTACGTCATGCCCCCGCGCGGCGGAGCCGACCACAAGCGCAGGCTCGGCCTGCTCGGCGCCGACTTGGCCCGCGACGCCGACGGCGCTTGGCGCATCACCGCGATCGTGCCCGGCGAAAGCTCCGACCCCCGCGCCCGCTCCCCCTTGCGCGCCCCCGGCGTCGGCGCCCGCGTCGGCGACGCCATCGTCGCTGTCGACGGCAGGCCAGTGGACCCATTACGCGGCCCGGCTCCCCTCCTGGTCGGCACGGCGGGCGCCCCCGTCGAACTCACCATCGAACCCAAGGGCGGCGGCGCCACCCGCCGCGTGGTCGTGGTGCCGTTGCTGGACGACATGCCGTTGCGCTACCAGGCGTGGGTCGCCGACCGCCGCGCCCACGTCCACGCCGCGTCCGACGGCCGCGTCGGCTACCTGCACGTCCCCGACATGGTCGCCAACGGCTGGGCGCAACTGCACAGAGATCTTCGCCTGGAAATGCGCCGCGAGGGCGTCGTGGTCGACCTCCGCGAAAACCGAGGCGGCCACCTGTCACAACTGGTGGTGGAAAAGCTGAGCCGCCGCATAGTCGGCTGGGGCCGAGCCCGCGACGGCTACTACGAAGAGACCTACCCCCTAGACGCCCCCCGAGGCCCGGTAGTGGCGGTAGCCGACGAGTTCTCCGGCTCCGACGGCGACATCGTCAACGCCGCCATCAAGGCCCTGGGCATCGGCCCGGTAGTCGGCACCCGCACCTGGGGCGGCGTAGTCGGCATAGACATGCGCTACCACCTGGTAGACGGCACCCTGGTCACCCAACCCCGCTACGCCACCTGGATGGAAGGCCCAGGCTGGAACCTAGAAAACCACGGCGTCGACCCAGACATCGAAGTCGTAGTCACCCCCCAAGACCACGCGGCTGGCCGAGACCCCCAACTTGACACAGCCATCCGCATAGCCCTGGACCACCTGGCCGACCACCCCGCAGCCTCCCCACCCGACCTCCCCCCACCCGCGTAACCCCCCGGCTGTCGACCGGTGGCCTTGGGAACCCCCTGCCCCAAGGCCACCGCCGAGCCCCACCCGCGTTTCCCACCCCTCGCTATGCCCTCGCGCCGAGTTATCCACAGGCAAGATCGTTTCGACCCCGATTGTCGGCCTGGTCCGATAGACTGGAGCGGGGTCAGCCCCCAGGGTGGGTGGGGCTTTGTTGTGGGCCTGTGCGGCGGCAAACAAGAGCTTTCGCGGATGCGGTTGGGCCAGTGGTTGAGTGGCCTTTGTGGGGCCAACCCCGCCAAACCGCCCTGCTGCTGGCCCCGCGTTCCTGCCAGGTTGAACCAGCGCCCGCCCAGTGCTCGATGGGGTGGAACTGCACACTCAACCCCCGGCCAGGCCGAACCGAGGCTCGCCAGGTGCTCGATGGGGTGGAGTGGTTTCTTTGGGGGTGAAGGAAGATCCCTAAACTTGCCGTGGTCGTGGGGCCGAAGGCTCCCCACCCGTCTTTCCCACGACGGGATCTTCCTTCGTAGGGGCCCCAAAGAAACCACTCCACCCCATCGAGCAACCCCCAGAACCAGCCACCCCAGGAACCCCAGAGAGCAACCCCACCCAAGCGAGCCCCGCAGAGCCCCAAACCGAACCCGAGCCCCCTCAACCCCCCAACTCAGCAGCCTTCCGCGCATAAGCGGAAGCCCCACTGAACACATCCACCCCGTACTTCCGAGACTCGTTATAAGTCAACACGGCCTTCCACCACCCAGCCCCCGTAGCCAGATCCCCTCCACTGGCACACAGATACCGAGCAGCGGTAAGCGCGGAATCGTCCACGTTCTGCGGATCCGGTGGCGCACCGTCCCCACTGGCCCGCTGCGACCACCGAGCCCAGGTAGTCGGCAGGAACTGCATCGACCCAACCGCACGGTCCCACTGTGGATCGCCGTCGAGCCGTCCGCCGTCTGTGTCCGGAATGGCTTGCACCCCAGGCGATCCGTCCAACGGAACCCCAATGATCGGCTTGGACAGCTTGCCGTCCGACCCAACCCGACTGCCGCCGTAATGCCCATGGTGCGACTCGACCCGCCCGACCCCCGCAAGCGTCACCCACGTCAGATTGCAGTTAGGCATCCGCTCCCGAACAGCCAACTCGGCGTTGGCATAAGCGATCGCCGTCCGCACCGGAATATCGGTCTCCGCGGCGATCTTCTCCGCCCACGCCCGCAGATCCTGCCCAGCAGGAGTGGGCCGGGCCTGCGGAGCCGACGCCCCGGGAACAACGTCAAGCAACGGCACCACGAACCGGTCTTCCCGGACAGGCTGCCGACGCGGGGTGTTCGCGGCGTCCAAGAGCAGGAACGTCGCCCCGGCCAAAGTGATCAGGACGGCGACCAAGAGGAGGCGCGCGGCCACCCCCGGCCCGCGGCCCGGGGGTGGCTCGGGCGGGGGCCATGGCTCGGCGGGCAGCGTGGTCGGCGGGGGTGTCGAAGATGCGGCCACGAAATCCAGGTTACGTGTGCGCGGGCCCGGATTCCGCCCGTCGTGCGCCGAAATCGCCCTGGGGGCCTGGTCAACCAGCGGAAACACCGTCCGGTTTGACGGCTTGCAGCGCGTAGATCAGCGGAATGCGCGGCGCGCTGTCGGGCAGGCGGTACCAGCCGCCGTCCGGGTTGGCCATGGTCGACCAGCGCTGCCACGGCAGACGCTCGGTTTCGCGGAGCCGGGTGATGCGCAGACCGGCTCCGACCAGGGCGTTGACGACTTCGCCGATGCCGTGCGGCCACTCGTAGGAGACTTTCGCCTCGGCCAGTGGGGGGCCGTCGGTGTAGGTGCGGGTGCCGTCGTGTTCGACGCCGCCTCGGCCGCCGATGAAGTCATGCCGCAGCAGCAGGTCTTCGCTGCCGTCCGCCGGTGGGGTGGGGCCGAGCGCGTTGAGCAGCGGGTGGAACTCCACGACGTACACCTGGCCGCCGGGGCGCAGCAGCGCGGCGACCTGCTCGGCCCAGGCGGGCAGGTCGGGCAGGTAGCAGATGGCGCCCTTGCCGGTGTAGACGATGTCGAACCGCTCCCGGCCGAGCGCGTCGGCGGCGGCGTGCACATCGGACTTGACGTACTCGACGGTCACGCCTTTGTCCCGCGCGAGCCGCTGGGCCGCGCGCACCGACTCGGCGGAGATGTCCAGTCCCACGGTGCGCGCCCCGCGCCGGGCGAAGGCGATCGTCTCCGCGCCGATGTGGCATTGCAGGTGGGCGACGTCCTTGCCGTCGAGGTCGCCCAGGTCGTCCCATTCGAAGTCGGCGAACCAGACCTCCGGGTCGCGGTTGGCGACGTCGTAGAAGGCGCTGGCGACGTGGATCGGGGTGCGGGCGTCCCAGTTGGCTTCGTTGGCCTGGATCATCCGCTCGGTCGCGCTGTCGAATCCCATGATCCCCATACTGGACTGGGAAACCGGACGCCGTGAACCCCGGAAAGCTACCGGTCGCGTTCGACGGAGATACGGGCGTTGACCTCGCCGAGCGCTTCCTGGTACTCCGGGACGGGGTTCATCGCCACCGCGATCCGCAGCTGCGTCTGCGCCTCGGGGAGCCTGCTCTGCCGTTGCAGGGTCTTGCCGAGGGCGAACCGCGCGTAGTGGTCGGTCGGGTCGAGTTCCAGCACCCGCAGGAACGCCTGCTCGGCCCGCCGAAGCTGCGCCGAGCCCAGGTAGGCGCGGCCCGCGAGCAGTTGGACGCTGGGCGCGTCAGGCTCGGCGTCGAGGACGGGGGCCAGCGCGGCCAAGGCGTCCAGCGGCCTGCGTTGCGCCACGAGTGACTCCGCGTGGCGGAACGCCTCGAACGTATTGCCCGGCTCGTCCGTCATAGTCAGATCAACACTACCTGCGAAAGCGCTGTTCCTCGACCCTCCGCAGGAGTGATCACCGGGCTCCCGGCGCGTGCCTTCGGCACTGCCCAAACCGGCACCGCTACGCTCGTCTTGGAGTAGTTGGACGCTTTGTGAGGAGCACCACGTGGCTGTCATCGAGCAGGTCGGCGCACGCGAGATCCTGGACTCGCGCGGCAATCCCACCGTGGAGGTGGAGGTCGCGCTGGACGACGGGACGCTGGCCCGCGCCGCCGTGCCCTCCGGGGCGTCGACCGGTGAGCACGAGGCGGTGGAGTTGCGCGACGGCGACGCGAACCGCTACTTCGGCAAGGGCGTGGAGAAGGCCGTCACCGCGGTCCTCGACGAGATCGGGCCCGAGTTGCAGGGCATCGACGCGGTCGACCAGCGCATCGTGGACCAGAAGCTGGTGGACCTCGACGGCACGCCGGACAAGTCCCGCCTCGGCGCCAACGCCATCCTGGGGGTGTCGCTCGCGGTGGCCAAGGCCGCGGCCGAGTCCAGCGGCTTGGAGCTGTTCCGCTACCTGGGCGGCCCGAACGCGCACGTGCTGCCGGTGCCGATGCTCAACATCCTCAACGGCGGCGCGCACGCCGACACCGAGGTCGACATCCAGGAGTTCATGATCGCGCCGATCGGCGCGGAGAGCTTCCGGGAGGCGCTGCGCTGGGGCGCGGAGGTCTACCACTCGCTCAAGTCGGTGCTCAAGAGCAAGGGCCTGGCCACCGGTCTCGGCGACGAGGGCGGCTTCGCGCCGAGCCTGACCACCAACCGCGAGGCCCTCGACCTGATCCTGGTCGCGATCGAGAAGGCGGGCTACACCGCGGGCCGCGACGTGGCGCTGGCGCTCGACGTGGCTGCCACCGAGTTCCACTCGGACGGCGCCTACACCTTCGAGGGCGCGAAGAAGAGCGCCGAGCAGCTCATCGCGTACTACACCGAGCTGGTCGACGCGTACCCGATGGTGTCCATCGAGGACCCGCTGTCCGAGGACGACTGGGACGGCTGGGTGCGGCTGACCGCCGAGCTGGGCGAGCGCGTCCAGCTCGTCGGCGACGACCTGTTCGTCACCAACCCCGACCGCCTCGAAGAGGGCATCGCCCGCCGCGCGGCCAACGCTCTGCTGGTGAAGGTCAACCAGATCGGCACGCTGTCCGAGACCCTGGACGCGGTCACTCTGGCCACCTCTTACGGCTACCGCAGCATGATGAGCCACCGTTCCGGCGAGACCGAGGACACCACCATCGCCGACCTGGCCGTGGCCACCGGCGTCGGCCAGATCAAGGCGGGCGCCCCCGCGCGCAGCGACCGGGTCGCCAAGTACAACCAGCTCCTGCGCATCGAGGAGACCCTGGGCGACGCGGCGCGGTACGCGGGCGACCTCGCGTTCCCCCGCTTCACGCCGGAGTCCTGACCCCGATGGTCGGACGCGGCGCCGAACGCGGCGGTCGCGGGCGGCGGAGCGAGACCTCCGCCGCCCGCAGACCCGAGCGCGTGCGGCGCCGCGCGCGTCCGACCGCGCAACCCCCGGCGGAACCGCCCCGCCCGGCCCGGTCGCCGGGCCCGCAGAAGCGCCGCAAGCGCGGCGCCGTCCTGGGCCTGTCGACCACCCGCCGGGCGGCGGTGTTCGCGACGGTCGTCTGCGCGCTCGCCCTGAGCGTGGCCGTCCCGCTGCGCACCTACCTGTCGCAGCGCTCGGACGTGGAAATCCAACAACAACGCCAGGCCGAGTTACGCACCCAGGTCGATGAGCTGCAGAAACGCAAGGAGCAGCTCGCCGACCCCGAGCAGGTGCAGGCCGAGGCCCGCAGGAGACTGCGCTACGTGATGCCGGGAGAGACGCCGTACATGGTCGAGTTGCCACCGGAGGCGGGCGGCCCTGGCGCGAGCCAGGAGCCGACCCGTCCCATTCCCGACCAGCCCTGGTATCAGGCCCTGTGGGACGCGGTGACGGGGGAACGCCGGTGACCCTGGAACCCGTGACCGAGACCGACCGCGAGACCGTCGCCGCCCAGCTGGGCCGCACGCCCCGGGCCATCCGCGCCATCGCCGCCCGCTGCCCCAGCGGCCACCCCGCGGTCATCCAGACCAACCCGAAACTGGAAGACGGCACGCCGTTTCCCACCCTGTACTACCTGACGTGCCCCAAACTGGCCGCCGCCATCAGCACTCTGGAAACCACGGGCGTCATGAAGGACATGACCGACCGCCTGTCCACCGACCCGGACTTGGCTGCCCACTACCTCCAGGCCCACAAGTCCTATCTGGCCGAACGCGACGCCCTGGGACCCCTCGGCACCGACGTGACGGCGGGCGGCATGCCCGGCCGGGTCAAGTGCCTGCACGCCCTGGTGGCCCATTCGCTGGCCACCGGCCCCGGCGTCAACCCCTTCGGCGACGAGGCGCTGGCTCTGCTGGCTCCCGCCTGGCCCAGCGGCGACTGCGCGGCGGTGTAGCCGTTTCAGGAGCTGTGGACGATCTGAATCAGGTTCCCGCAGGTGTCGTCCAGAACGGCCGTGGTGACCGGCCCCATCTCCAACGGCTCCTGAGTGAAGCGCACCCCGAGGTCCCGCAGCCTGCGGAACTCGGCGTGCACGTCGTCCACGGCGAACGCCGTGGCCGGAATCCCGTCCTCAACCAGCGCCTCCTTGTACGGCTTCACGGCGGGATGCCCGTCGGGCTCCAGCAGCAGCTCGGTCCCGTCCGGGTCCTCCGGCGACACCACGGTCAGCCACCGGTCGTCCCCCACCGGCACCTCGGTTTTCTTCACAAAGCCCAACACGTCGGTATAGAACCGCAGAGCCTTGTCCTGATCATCGACAAACACGCTAGACAGATGAATCCGCACCGGTTTCTCCCCGTGCTTCAGGCCTGAGCCACCTGGTGACGATGCGCTCAAGCGGTTCGGTGTTCACATCGTGAAACTTGTAGCGACCCTCCCGGCGGGAAACGACCAGCCCCGCGCTTTCCAGCACGGCCAAGTGCTGGCTGATCGCCTGCCGAGACAGCCCCGACCCGTGTTTGGCCAGCAGCCGCCCGCAAATCTCGAACAAGGTCTGCCCGTCCCGCTCCACCAGCTCATCGAGGATGCGCCGACGGGTGGGATCGGCCAGCGCCTTGAAGAGATCCTCCGCCACATCCCCACCATAGGCAAGTCGTCACTTGCCTATCAAGTCGGCCCCGGAAATCAGCCCGTCTGGGGGGTGACCCGGTCGATCAGCGCGGCCGTGTCGACGCCACGCGGAAGCGTGCCCAGCGTCTGGCCGGACTCGGCCAGCCGAGCGAGGAAAGCGTCGGCCACCTCGGGAACGTGCCGCGACAGCAGACTTCCCTGCAACGACAGGGTGATCAGCTCGGCCAGCCGCCGCGCCCGGGCGGGCTCGGCGGCCTTCACCTCCGTCCACAGTGCCGCCACCACGGCGTCCAACCGCTCGTCCATCCCCGCGGTGGTCGACAACTCCGCCATCAGCGCCTCCACCGTGGCCGGATCGCGGGACAGCGCGCGCAGGACGTCCAGGGCGGTCACATTCCCCGAACCCTCCCAAATGGACATCAGCGGCGCCTCGCGGTAGAGCCGGGGCATCCCCGAGTCCTCCACGTACCCGTTGCCGCCCAAGCACTCCAGCGCCTCCGCCACCACCATCGGCGCCCGCTTGCACACGGTGAACTTCGCCGCGGGCAGCGCGATCCGCAGCAGCGCCCCGGCCCCGCTGTCGACCTCGGCCGCCAACCGCAGCGCCAGCACCGTCGCCGCCTCCGACTCCAGCGCCAGGTCCGCCAGCACCGCGGCCATGGCGGGCTGCCGCCGCAACACCGACCCGAACGCCGTCCGGTGGGCCGCGTGGTGGGCGGCCTCCGACAGCGCGATCCGGATGTTCGCCGTCGAGCCGAGCACGCAGTCCAACCGGGTCATGGTGACCATCTCGATGATGGTCCGCACCCCGCGGCCCTCCTCGCCGACGCGCCAGCCGACCGCGCCCGCGTATTCGATCTCCGCGGACGCGTTGGACTTGTTCCCCAGCTTGTCCTTGAGCCGCTGCAACCGCAGCCCGTTGCGGCTCCCGTCCGGCAGGACGCGCGGGAGGACGAAGCAGGTCAGCCCGTCGGGGGCCTGCGCGAGGGTCAGGAACAGGTCGTTCATCGGCGCCGAGGTGAACCACTTGTGCCCGACCAGCGAGTACGTGCCGTCCGCCAGCGGGGTCGCGGTGGTGGTGTTCGCGCGGACGTCGGAGCCGCCCTGCTTCTCGGTCATCGACATGCCCGCGAGCAGCCCCGCCTTGCCGCCCGGTTCGCGCAGGCCCGGGTCGTAGACCGGCGCGGTCAGGCCGGGCTCGAACCGGGCGGCCAGGTCCGGGGCGTGCCGCAGTGCGGGCACGGCGGCGTAGGTCATCGAGATCGGGCAGCCGTGCCCGGCTTCGACCTGCGACCAGAGGGTGAACGCGGCGGCGCGGCGCAGGTGGGCGTGGTCGTCGTCGGCGGCCGCCCACGGCGCGGCGTGCAGGCCGTGGGCCACGGCGCGCGACATCAGCCAGTGCCACGACGGGTGGAACTCGACCTCGTCGATCCGGTGGCCGTAGCGGTCGTGGGCGCGCAGGACCGGCGGGTGCTCGTTGGCCAGCCGCCCGTGCTCGCGCGCGGTGTCCGAGCCCGCCTCAAGGGCCAGCGCGGAGAGCGAGCCGACCACCGCGTCCGAGCCGAACGCGCGGACCGCGCCGACCAACGCCGGGTCGCACGCGAGCGGGTCGAATCCGGACAGCGGCGGGGCCTGGTTGACGACCTCGTGGGTCGCGCCGACGGCATGCGCGGTGGCGGTCATTACCCGAGGGTAGCGGGACTCAAACAGATCTTAGTCGACCAGTTTTTGTCTCTCTGGGTTAACAACGCTCGTACGAAAGGGCAAGTACATGACGACTTTTGAATCTTTATTACGTGAATGTAGCCACGGACGGTGACTCCCGGGGAGAGATGAGGCACAGTGGTTGACCAGGACGAGCGTCACACGGGTCGGCGAACAGCCGGCGGGCACACAGGCGAGGGACGGGGTCACGGTGAGTCTTCCGAAGACCAGGGGCAAGGCTGGCAAGCACAGGCACCCGAAAAAGCGGAAGCGCGGCGCGGCCGCGGCGGCTGGCGCGCTGCTGCTCGTGCCCGTGGTCGCCGCGGGCGAGCCGACGGGCTGGGTCACCCAGGAGGACACCGGCCCCATCACGCTCGCGGGCAACGCGGGCGGCGGCCTGATGGGCCTGACCGACCCGAGCAAGGTCAGCGCCAACGGCGCGATCCCGCAGAACCAGCAACTCGGCGCCGAGGTGCTCGAACTCGCGGCGACGCCCGCGCTGCTGGCCCAGGGCGCCGGTCCCGAGGTGTCCATGCCCGGCGGCCCGCTCGGCATCCCCGGCGTGATGCTGCAGGCCTACATGCGCGCCGCGCAGACCCTGGCCACCACGACCCCGGGCTGCCGCCTGGACTGGCCGCTGCTGGCCAGCATCGGCCGCATCGAGTCCAACCACGCCCGCGGCGGCCGGGTCGACGCGAACGGCCTCACGGCAACGCCGATCCTGGGCCCGGTGCTCAACGGCGGCGGGTTCGCCGCGATCGCCGACACCGACGGCGGGTCCTACGACGGCGACGCCCGGTGGGACCGCGCGGTCGGGCCGATGCAGTTCATCCCGTCCACCTGGAAGGGCTACGCCTCCGACGGCAACGGTGACGGCAAGACCGACCCGAACAACGTCTACGACGCCGCCCTTGGCGCGGGCAAGTACCTGTGCTCGGGTGGGATGGACCTGTCCAACCCGCAGCAGCGCGCGACCGCGGTGTTCCGCTACAACCACTCCGACAGCTACGTGCGCACGGTCCTGATCTGGGCCGAGGCCTACGCCAAGGGCGTCACGCCGGTCCCGACCACGCCGGTCGCCGCGGCCGAGCAGCTGGCGATCCAGAAGCCGCTGGTCCCGCAGCAGCCGGGCGCCGTCGCCCCGGGCCCGATCGTGCCGGGGTCGCCCTCGCAGAGCACGTCGAGCACGGTCCCGCCGTCGTCCTCCACGCCTGGCTCGACGCCGTCCACGACCCCGCCGAGCAGCAGCAGCACCGCGCCGACGAGCCCGACGACGACCAAGCCGTCCACGACCCCGCCGACCACGACGACGCCGTCGTGCCCGACCGGGTCGGTGACCCCGCCGACCAGCACCACGGCGCCGACGGCGACCGCGACGCCCAACCCCTGCGCCACCCCGACCACGACCCCGCCCGCCACGTCGACTCCGCCGTCGAGCACCTCGACCCCGCCGTCGACCACCTCGGCCGCGGCGTCGACCTCGGGTCCGGCTGGCTCCAGCGTGGTGACCAGCTCGTCCTGACCCCAGGGCGCGCGAAGTCCGAACACGGAGGCCGCACCATACTCTTCGGAGCGTGGGCGGCCTCCGCTGTTATCCACATCCCCTGAAGTTGTCCACAGCCGCGGCGGACTCACAGCCGACGCGCCCGTCCAGCTTTAGGCTGCGGACATGACCAGGGTTGCCGCCATCGACTGCGGGACTAACTCCATCCGGCTGCTCGTCGCCGACATCTCGGTGCGCGACGACGGCTCCTTCTGGCTGCGCGACGTGCACCGCGAGATGCGGGTCGTCCGGCTCGGCCAAGGCGTCGACGCGACCGGCGTGCTCGCGCCCGAAGCGCTGGCCAGGACGTCCGCCGCGCTTGCCGACTACACCGCGATCATGCGCCGCAAGGGGGTCGAGCGCGTCCGCATGGTCGCCACCTCGGCCACCCGGGACGCGAAGAACCGCGACGAGTTCTTCGCGATGACCCGGGCGCTGCTCGGCGTCGACGCCGAGGTGATCAGCGGGGACGAGGAGGCGCGGCTGTCGTTCGTCGGCGCGGTCGGCGACCTTCCGCCCGAGGACGGCCCGTTCCTGGTGACCGACATCGGCGGCGGCTCGACCGAGCTGGTGCTCGGCGACTGGGACGGCGCCCGCGCCGAAATCCACGCCGCGCTGTCGGTCGACATCGGCTGCGTCCGGATCACCGAGCGGGCGCTGCGCGGCGACCCGCCCAGCCCGGCCGAGGTCGCCGAGGCCAGGGCGCTGGCGGCGCGGGTCCTTGACGAGGCGTTCGCCGCGGTGCCGGTCGAGCGGGCGCGGACCTGGGTGGGGGTGGCCGGGACGGTGACGACGCTGTCGGCGGTCTCCCTGGGCCTGCCGCGGTACGACCCGGAGAGCATTCACCTGAGCAGGCTCACCGCCGACGAGATCGACACCACGGCGAGTCGTATGCTTACCGCCAGTCACGATGAGCGGGCCGCTATCCCGGTGATGCACCCCGGCCGGGTGGATGTGATCGGCGGCGGCGCGGTGATCGTGCAGACTCTTGCGGAGAGGATTTTCCGTGAGACGGGCATCACAGGTTTGCTCGTCAGCGAGCACGACATCCTCGACGGGATAGCACTGTCAGTGGCGGAGGTGGCCGACTCTGTGTGACAGCTCAGAGGTCGTCTCAACCATGACCTGACACTTTTTGGACAGAAATGTGTCCGTCTAGCGGGCACTTGCCGATCCGACTATCCGCCAAATGGATGAACTACCTTCGATTGTGACTCGTTTGTGACGTCCGCGATCGCCGAGATATTCGCCCCTCCGGTTAACTTCCATTCACTTTCGGAGCGGGCGGTTCCGCTTCGTGACCGACGGAGCCGATGGCGGACCAAGCCCGAGAGCACGTCGAGAAGAGCCTGGGAGGAGACCCATGCGTAAACCACGCTGGATAGCGGCGTCGGTGATGCCGCTCGCGCTCGCGCTCACGATCGCGGGGTGCGGCGGGGGCAACGAGGACGGCGGCTCCGGGGGAGGCGCGGGGAACAACGACGGCACGCTATCCGCCTTCGCCACCGAGCCGGAGAACCCGCTGGTGCCCGGCAACACGAACGAACAGGGCGGCAGCAAGGTCGTCCGCGCCCTGTTCACCGGCCTCTATCGGTATGACGCGGTCACCGGCAAGCCCGTCGAGGCGATGGTGGAGAAGTTCGACACGACCGACTCCAAGGTCTTCACCATCAAGATCAAGTCGGGCTGGAAGTTCCACGACGGCACCGACGTGAAGGCCAAGAACTTCGTCGACGCCTGGAACTACACCGCCTACAGCCCCAACGGCCAGCAGAACGGCAGCTTCTTCGAGCAGGTCCAGGGCTACAAGGACGTGCACACCGAGGACCCGGACGGCACGGCTGGCCCGCAGAAGGCGCCCGAGCCCACGGCCAAGGAGATGTCCGGCCTCAAGGTCATCGATGACACGACCTTCGAGGTCACCCTGTCGGCGCCGTTCGCGGTGTTCCCGCTCAAGCTCGGGTACAACCCGTTCATGCCGCTGCCGGACTCCTTCTTCGCCGACCCGAAGACCTGGGAGGCCAACCCGGTCGGCAACGGCCCGTTCAGGTTCGTCTCCCGGCAGCCGAACTCGCACGTCACCCTGACCCGCTTCGACGGGTACAAGGGCGACGACCCGGCGAAGTTCAAGGACCTCATTTTCAAGATCTTCGAGACGAACGAGGCGGCCTACAACGCGGTCGTCTCCGGTGAGCTGGACTTCCTGGAGACCGTTCCGCCCACCGGTCTCGCGGGCGGCAAGTACAAGCAGGACCTCGAAGGCCGCAACGGCTCCGTCCCGTACATGGGCAACCAGACGCTGACGGTCCCCGCGTACGACCCGACCTACCAGAACAAGGACCTGCGCAAGGCCATCTCGATGGCCATCAACCGCCAGGAGATCATCGACAAGATCTTCGACGGCACGCGCATCCCCGCCGACGGCTGGGTCAACCCCGCGGTCCCCGGCTACGCCAAGGACCAGTGCGGCGAGGTGTGCACGTTCAACCCGACGAAGGCCAAGGAGCACCTGGCCAAGTCCGGCTTCACCGGCTCGATCTCGCTGAAGACCAACGCCGACGGCGGGCACAAGGACTGGATGACCGCGGTCTGCAACAACATCATCAACAACCTGGGCATCGGGTGCACCTACGACCCGATCCCGACCTTCGGCGAGACCCGGGCGCAGATCAACTCGCGGCAGATCCGCGGCCTGTTCCGGGCGGGCTGGATCGCGGACTACCCGTCGATCGAGAACTTCATGAACCAGCTCTACCGCACCGGCGCGTCGTCCAACGACGGCGAGTACAGCAACCCCAAGTTCGATGAGCTGGTGGCCAGGGCCGACGCGGCGCTCTCGGTGGACGAGGCCAACAAGCTCTACCAGGAGGCCGAGCGGCTGCTGGCCGAGGACGTGCCCAGCATCCCGCTGTGGAACCAGACCTCGCAGTACGGCTGGTCCGAGCGGCTGGACAACGTCCGCCTGAGCACGCTGCGCGAACTGGACCTGTCCACCGTGACGGTCAAGAACTAACCAGGGCCACTCCGGGCCGGGGCGCGGCGATCCCGTGCTCCGGCCCGGAGTCAGGTGGGGAGATAACTGATGGGACGCTACGTCCTCCGACGGCTCTTGCAGCTGATCCCGGTCTTCATCGGGACCACGTTCTTGATCTACTGGCTGGTCTGGAGCCTGCCCGGCGACGAGTTCTCCGGAAAGTGCGGCGACCGACCCTGTCCTGACTCCTACGTCAACCTGATGAAGGACAAGTTCAACCTCGACGACCCGCTGATCGTGCAGTACGGCAAGTACATGCTCAATCTGCTGCAGGGCGACTTCGGGGAGACCTTCCGGGGCATCGAGGTCGGCGACCTGATCGCCGAGGCCTACCCCAACACCATCCGGCTGGCGCTGGTCGCGCTGGCCATCGAGGCGCTGATCGGCCTGACCGCCGGAATCCTGACCGGCCTGCGCGGCCGGGGCTTCCTGGACAACCTGACGCTCGTCTCGACCCTGTTCCTCATCTCGCTCCCGGTGTTCGTCACCGGCTTCGTCCTGCAGATCGTGCTCGGCTTCGAGCTCGGCTGGATCAAGACGACCGTGTCGGCCTCACCCGCGCCATGGGAGCAGCTCATCGTGCCGGGCTTCGTCCTGGGCAGCCTGTCGATGGCGTACGTGACGCGGCTGACCAGAACCTCGATCGCGGAGAACAAGCGGGCCGACTACGTGCGCACCGCGGTGGCCAAGGGGCTGCCCCAGCGCCGCGTGGTCGGCGTGCACCTGCTGCGCAACTCCGCGATCCCGGTGGTCACCTTCCTCGGCACCGACCTGGGCAACCTGATGGGCGGCGCGATCGTCACCGAGGGCATCTTCAACATCAAGGGCATCGGCAACCTGGTCTACCGGGGCATCCTCGGCAAGGAGGGCCTGGTCGTCACCGGCGTCGTGACGCTGCTGGTGATGGTGTACCTGCTCTCGAACCTGCTGGTGGACATGCTCTACGCCGTCCTCGACCCAAGGATTCGCTATGACTGACCCGAGCACCGCGGCCACCGGCGCCGCGGTGACCACGGCCGCGGACGGCTTCGTCACCGCGGCCGAGCACGTCGAGACCAAGCCGGGCAAACCCCGCAGTCTCGCCTCCGACGCCTGGCACGACCTGCGCAGGCGACCGCTGTTCATCATCTCCGGCGCGATGATCCTGCTGGTGTTCGTGATGGCGGTGGCGCCGGGCCTGTTCACCTCGGTCGACCCGACCTTCGCCGATCTCTCCCGCAGCCGCAACGGGCCGTCCGCGCAGGCCTGGTTCGGCTACGACAACCAGGGCGCCGACGTCTTCGCCCGCACGATCTACGGCGCCCGCGCGTCGATCATCGTGGGCATCGCGGCCACCGTCCTGACGGTGCTGATCGGCGGCACGCTCGGGCTGCTCGCCGGGTTCTACGGCGGCTGGCTCGACGGGCTGATGTCGCGCATCGCCGACGTGTTCTTCGGCCTGCCCTTCGTCCTGGGCGCGATCGTGATCCTGACCAGCCTCGGCGGGGGCGGGAACTCGGCCACCGAGATCATGTTCCTGGTGGTCCTGTCGATCTCGCTGCTGTCCTGGCCGGTCTGCATGCGGATCATGCGCTCGGCGGCGATCACCGCGAAGCAGCAGGACTACGTGAAGGCGGCCAGGGCGCTGGGCGCTGGCGCGCCGCGGATCATCCTGCGGCACATGCTGCCCAACGCGATCGCGCCGGTGCTGGTGTACGCCACGATCGCGCTCGGCGCGTTCATCGGGGCCGAGGCGACGCTGTCGTTCCTCGGTCTCGGCCTGCGCGCGCCGGTCGTGTCCTGGGGCGTGATGATCGCGGACTCCCGCGACATCATCCGCGTCGCACCGCACACGCTGCTGTTCCCCGCGGCCTTCCTGACCGCGACCGTGCTGGCCTTCGTGATGCTCGGCGACGCCGTGCGCGAAGCGCTCGACCCGAAGATGAGGTAGGGGCGCATGCCCACGAACACCGCACAGTCCACTGTGGACTCAGATGGGATCGGTCAAGACCCGGCGGCGCCCCTGCTGGAGGTCGACGACCTGCACGTGGAGTTCCGCACCCGCGACGGCGTGGCCAAGGTGCTCAACGGCGTGAGCTACCGGGTCGAGGCGGGGGAGACCCTGGCCGTGCTCGGCGAGTCCGGCTCCGGCAAGAGCGTCACCGCCCAGACCGTGATGGGCATCCTGGACATGCCGCCCGGGCACATCACCGGCGGCGCGATCC
This sequence comes from Actinokineospora sp. NPDC051303, assembly GCF_055586285.1. Classification (NCBI taxonomy): domain Bacteria; kingdom Bacillati; phylum Actinomycetota; class Actinomycetes; order Pseudonocardiales; family Pseudonocardiaceae; genus Actinokineospora; species Actinokineospora sp. NPDC051303. The sequence goes on along the minus strand of NZ_JBVJIN010000013.1, from coordinate 114,854 downwards.
GCTTCCGCGGCGAGAACCTGCTCGCCGCGACCGCCCGGCGCAGGCGGGAGGTGCGCGGCTCGGGCATCGCGATGATCTTCCAGGACGCGCTGTCCGCGCTGAACCCGGTCTTCACCGTCGGCTTCCAGATCGAGGAGCAACTGCGGATGCGCCGGGGCATGTCCCGCAGGGACGCCCGCAAGCGCGCCGTCGAGCTGCTCGACCAGGTCAAGATCCCCAACGCCAAGGGCCGGGTCCGGCAGTACCCGCACGAGTTCTCCGGCGGGATGCGCCAGCGCGCCATGATCGCGATGTCGCTCGCGCTCGACCCCGAGATGCTCATCGCCGACGAGCCGACGACCGCGCTGGACGTCACCGTGCAGGCCCAGATTATGGACCTGCTCAAGGAGATCCAGGTCGAGCGCAACATGGGCCTGATCCTGATCACGCACGACCTCGGCGTCGTCGCCGAGGTCGCCGACCGGATCGCGGTCATGTACGCCGGGCGGATCGTGGAGCAGTCCGACGCGCGGTCGCTCTACCGCAAGCCCGGCCACCCCTACACCTTGGCGCTGCTGGACTCGCTGCCCCGGCTCGACCTCAAAGGCACGGAGCTCAACACCATCAAGGGCCTGCCGCCGAGCCTGCTCAACGTCCCGCCCGGCTGCCCGTTCCACCCGAGGTGCCCGCGTGCGCAAGACGTCTGCGAGACCGACGTGCCCCCGCAGCACCGGCTGATGCCGGGCAGGCTCAGCGCCTGCCACTTCGCCGAGGAGTTGATCGCCGGTGACTGACAACATCATCGAGGTGCGCGACCTGGTCAAGCACTTCCCGGTGCGGGTCGGCGTGCTGTTCAAGCGCACCATCGGCCACGTCCGCGCGGTCGACGGGGTGTCCTTCGACCTCAGGCGCGGCGAGACCCTCGGTGTGGTCGGCGAGTCCGGCTGCGGCAAGTCGACCCTCGCGCAGGTCCTGATGCGCCTTGAGCCGCCCACCGGCGGCAGCGCGACCTTCGAGGGCCGCGACATGCTCGCGATGAAGGGCGCGGAGCTGCGCAAGCTGCGCCGCGACATCCAGATCGTGCTGCAGGACCCCTACACCTCGCTGAACCCGAGGATGACCGTCGGCGACATCGTCGGCGAGCCGTTCGAGATCCACCCCGAGGTGGCGCCGAAGGGGTCGCGGGCGAAGAAGGTCCGCGACCTGCTCGATGTCGTCGGCCTCAACCCCGAGCACATCAACCGCTACCCGCACCAGTTCTCCGGCGGCCAGCGCCAGCGCATCGGCATCGCCCGCGCGCTGGCCCTGCGGCCCAAGGTGATCGTGTGTGACGAGCCGGTCTCCGCGCTGGACGTCTCGATCCAAGCACAGGTGATGAACCTGCTCGGCGACCTGCAAACCGAGTTCGGGCTGTCCTATGTGTTCATCGCGCACGACCTGTCGGTGGTCCGGCACCTGTCGGACCGGGTCGCGGTGATGTACCTGGGCAAGATCGTGGAAATCGGCACCGAGCAGGAGATCTACGAGCACCCGACCCACCCCTACACCCAGGCGCTGCTGTCCGCGGTGCCCGTGCCCGACCCGGAGCTGCGCGGCCAGCGCAAGGTCATCCGGCTGGAGGGCGACGTCCCCAGCCCGGTCGACCCGCCGTCGGGCTGCCGGTTCCGCACCCGCTGCTGGAAAGCGCAGGACATCTGCGCGGAAGAGGAGCCCGCGCTGATCACCAGGGTGGCGGCGCACCCGAGCGCGTGCCACTTCGCCGAGGAGAAGTCGGTCGTTCCCTGAGGTCGGGGGCAGCACCCAGGGATTGGATGACAAGTCGAGGAGGAGTTCGTGAAGCGACGCAAGACAGTGGTGGCCGCCTTAGCGGTGCCCTTGGTCGTGACACTGTCCGCGGTGGTGGGGCCGGGTTCGGCCACCGCCCAACCGGACCTGTCCGGCAAGACCGTCGAGTTCAACATCCTCACCGCGGACGGCGCGAGCGTCGAGTCCGTCGAGGCGGCCGTCCGCGCGGCGGGCGGCACGGTGGTGGCGGCCAACCGGGCCGCGGGCCTGGTCACCGCCACCGCGCCGGAAAACGGCTTCACCGCCCGACTCGCGGGCGCCAAGTCCATTGACAGCGCGGCCCGCGCCAAGTCGATCGGCCAGGCGCCCCGCGACGCGCGCGCGGCTGACAAGGCCGTCAAAGAGGAGATCAGGACGGCCGTCGAGCAGGAGCACAAGGCGGCCAAGGCGGGCAAACGCGGCCCGGCGGCGGCGGCCACCGCGGGCATGGACCCGCTGGACGGGCAGCTGTGGGGCCTCACCTCGGTCCGCTCGCACCTGGCCCGCACCAAGCAGGCCGGGGACAAGCGGGTCAAGGTCGGCGTCCTCGACACCGGCGTCGACGCCAGCCACCCCGACATCGCCCCCAACTTCGACCACGCGCTGTCACGCAACTTCACCCGCGACATCCCCACCGACGAGACCGGAGCCGTGGTCGACGGCCCGTGCGCGACGTCGACGAGGGCGGCCACGGCACGCACGTCGCGGGCACCATCGCCGCGGCGGCGGACGGGTTCGGCATCTCCGGTGTCGCGCCGAACGTGTCCATTGTGAACATTCGCGGCGGCCAGGACTCCGGCTTCTTCTTCCTACAGCCGGTCGTGGACGCGATGACCTACTCCGGCGACGCGGGCCTCGACGTGGTCAACATGTCGTTCTTCGTGGACCCGTGGCTCTACAACTGCAAGAGCAACCCGGCCGACAGCGCCGAGCAGCAGGCCCAGCAGCGCATCACGATCAAAGCGATCACCCGCGCGATGAACTACGCCTACCGCAAGGGCGTCACCCAGATCGTGTCCCTGGGCAACCAGCACCAGGACCTCGGCGCCCCGCTGCCCGACACCATCAGCCCGAACTACCCGGCGGGCGCGGCCCACCCCCGCGACATCGACAACGACGACTGCCTGTCCCTGCCGGTCGAGGGCCCGCACGCCATCGGGGTCAGCTCGTTCGGCCCGTCCCAGGCCAAGGCCGACTACTCGAACTACGGCTTCGAGCGCATCTCCGTCTCCGCCCCCGGCGGCTACTTCCGCGACGGCCTCGGCACCCCTGCCTACCGCACCAACGAGAACCTGATCCTGTCCGCCTACCCCAAGAACGTCGCGCTCATCGAAGGCGCGATCGATGAGGCGGGCAACGTTACCCCCGATGGCGAGGCGCTGGGCGTCCAGAAGGCGTGCAAGGCCGACGGGACTTGCGGCTATTATCAGTTCCTCCAGGGCACGTCTATGGCGTCGCCGCACGCTTCTGGCGTCGCTGCTCTGATCGTTGCTCAGTATGGGAAGTACTCCCGTGGTGGTGTGACCTTGTCTCCGGACAAGGTGCAGACTGTGTTGGAGGGCACCGCGGCGGACATCGCTTGCCCTACGCCTCGCACTGTTGATTACACGCCTGTTGGTCGACCGGCGGAGTTCAACGCCACGTGTGAGGGGACTCCGGCTTACAACAACTTCTACGGGCATGGTGCTGTGGATGCTTGGGCTGCGGTCACTGGTGGCAAGAAGTTTTTGAGGTAGTTTGCTTGCTCGGCGGGCCTCTTCGGTTTTCGGAGGGGCCCGCCGTTGTCTTCTGTGGGTGCCCGATTGGGTGGAGTGGTTTGGCTGGGGCCCCTACGAAGGAAGATCGCCGTGTGAAAGACGGGTGGGATGCCTTCGGCCTCACACGTGCGTAGCCAGCTTAGCGATCTTCCTTCTCCCCCAGCCAAACCACTCCACCCAATCGGGCGCTTGGCGGCCTCGGGCGCCTTTTCGTTGGAGGGGTTTGGGTTGTGTTGTGGGGGTGCTGGTGGGGTCAGCGGTTGGTGGCTTTCTTGATGAAGGCGGCCAGGTCTTTGGCCTGTTGGATTCTGGATGGCTCGTGGACGTACATCATGTGGCCTGCGGGGTAGTAGGCGACTTCGATGTTGTCTCGCAGTTCCGTGGGGATGCGGAGTTGGGCGAGGGTGTGCTCGGTGGCGAAGTACGGGGTGGCGCCGTCGGTGTAGCCGGAGGCTACGTGGATTTTCAGGTGGGGGTTGGCGCGCATCGCGGCGGAGAGTTTGTGGGAGACGGTTACGTGGGCGTTTTCAAATTCCTTGTATGACCAGTCGCGGTTTACCTGCATGCTGAGGACTTCGTAAGGTAGGTCGTTGGGGTAGGCCAGTTCGGTGTGCAGGTAGTGGTTGATGGCCGCTGTGTAGGCGCCCATGATCGCGGTGGTGGTGGGGTCCTCGGTGAGGCGTTCGCCGCCGTAGTCGGCTTCCCAGCCGGTGAAGCGGCCGTCGAGGCGGCCTACGGTTTGCCTGCGGTGGCGCAGAAGTTCGGTGAAGAAGCGGATGTGCTCGACGCGGAGGTTGACGCGGTCCACGTAGTCCTCGGACAAACCGGTCAGGCGCGCCAGTTTCGCCACCACCGCTGCTCGGTCCTCTGTGGACAGTCTGGAGCCTTGGGACAGCGCGTGCGGGTAGTCGCGGGACGCGAACTCCTCGGCCTCGGCCAGCACCTCCGCCAGCGGTCGGTCGCCGTGCAAGCCGTGGTAGTGCGCGATCGCGGCGTAGGTGGGCAGGAACAGGGTGTAGGGCAGGTCGTTGCCCTCGCTGAAGACCAGGGTGCTGAAGTCCAGCACGGCCGAGATGAGCATCAAACCGTTGAGGTACATGCCATGGCGGCTCTGCAGGTGCTGCGCCAAGCCCGCCGCGCGGGTCGTCCCGTAGGACTCGCCCGCGAGGAACTTCGGTGACACCCACCGGCCGTTGCGGGTCGTCCACAGGCGGATGACCTCGCCGACGGACTCCAAGTCGGCCTGGAAGCCGTGGTAGTCGCCAGGTTTCTCGCCCTTGACCGCCCGCGAGTAGCCGGTGGACACCGGGTCGATGAAGACCAGGTCGCTGTGCGCGAGCAGGGTCTCGGCGTTGTCGACCAGCCCGTACGGCGGCGCGGCGAGGTTGCCCGCGTCGCCGGAGACGACCCGGCGGGGGCCCAGGACGCCCAGGTGCAGCCAGATGCTCGCCGACCCGGGGCCGCCGTTGAACGCGAACGTCACCGGGCGCCGGGCTGGGTCGGCGCCGTCGAGGGTGTAGGCGGTCACGAACACCTCGGCCTTGGGCAGGTGCCCGTCGAACGTGCCGTCGGTGACCACTTCCTTGCGCAGGACCAGGCGCCCGGTCGTGGCGGTGTAGTCGAGCTTGCGTTCGCGCACGGTCACCGAGTGCGCGGTCGTGACCAGGTCGTCAATGGGGTCGGGGGCGGTCTGCTGCTCGTCGGCCGCGTCCTGGGATGCCATGCGCCGACCTTAGGGCCTGTCTCCGGCCCTTGTGGTGGAATCAGCCCGGTGCGGACACTCGCGGAACTGGACCAGGCGGTCACCGAATGCCGCGCGTGCCCTCGGCTCGTCGCCTGGCGCGAAGAGACGGCCAGGGTGAAACGCGCCGCCTTCCGTGACCAGGAGTACTGGGCGCGCCCCGTCCCCGGCTTCGGCCCGGCGGACGCCGCGCTCGCCATCGTCGGCCTCGCCCCCGCCGCGCACGGCGCCAACCGCACCGGCCGCATGTTCACCGGCGACCGCTCCGGCGACGTCCTCTACGCCGCCCTGCACGCTGTCGGCCTCGCCTCTCAGCCCACCGCTACCCACCTCGGCGACGGCCTGGAGCTCTACGGCACCCGGATCACCGCGCCGGTCAAATGCGCGCCGCCGGAGAACAAGCCGACTCCGGCGGAACGGGACAACTGCCGCCCGTGGCTGGAGCGCGAACTCGCCCTGCTGCGCCCGACGCTGCGCGCGGTCGTCGTCCTCGGCGCGTTCGGCTGGCAGGCCCTGCTCCCTGTCCTGGCCACGGCCTGGTCCGTGCCGCACCCCCGCCCCCGCTTCGGCCACGGCGTCCGCCACGACCTCCCCGCCCTCGACGGCGGCCCGCCACTGGCCCTGCACGGCTGCTACCACGTCAGCCAGCGCAACACCTCGACCGGCCTGCTGACCCCCGCCATGGTCCGCGCCGTGCTCGCCGACGCGGCCACGCCACTTGGCATCCGCCGCTAATCGCGACGCGAAGACTTGACGAAATGTTCGGAATCCGAGTCCCGGAGTCCGAATACCGCATTTCCCCTGGTTATTCTGGATCGCTTCAGTCTCCGAATGGGGTTCAGGTTCGGTACGCTAGTCCAATCGGGTACAACTACGCTGCTCGCGTTACGGGACGACAGGGGAGTGCGACCCTGCTAGGGCGGCGTTGTGGTTCGGCACGAGCCTGTGGCAAGATCAACTTGCTGCGGTGGCGCGAACGGGGGTTCGGCAGTGGGGAGCGCGTCGAGATGTTTCGACCTCCACCTGCTCAGGGCAACCCGGATTCGGCGCGATCGTGTTCCGATTGACATGGACGCTGGTGCGCACTCTGCCACTCGGATGGTCAGGAATCCAATGACATGAACGCACAGCGCGCGCGGAAGATCGCCGCTTACACGGCCTACAGCGTCGGAGCGGGAGTGGTGGCTGTCGCCGCGGGTGTTCTCGTCGCGGGCATTATGGCGTCGGCGAGTTCGGCGTGGAACTTCGTGCCCATCGCCATCAGCGCGTCTGTCGTCGTCTGCGCGGGCCTGTGGGCCGACCGGGCGGTGCCGTGGCTCATGACCTCCCGAAAGCGGGCGGCGGAACGGGCGCTACTTCTTTCCGACCTGCTCCAGCAGGCGCCGCATGGCGAACTTCGCCAGCGAGACCAGCGGAACCAGGCCCGCAGCGACAGCGACGGCCAGTGGGTGCCAGCTACCGGGCGCGAACATTAGGATCACGATGGCGCCGATCAGCACCACCGGAATCAACAAGAGCAGCGCGGCTGGGAACAAGACGTAGAACACGATGGCGGCGGCCTTGCCTATCTTGTTCTCGCTTTTGTTCGCCGAGGTCAGCATTCTCTTGATGTCCTCGGTGTACTGCTTGTACAGGCCGCTTCCCGGGGTGTAGGTCAGGTCGTCGTCGGACTGGGGAGGGTCCTCCTCGCGGCCTGGGTCAGGGGAGTGTGCGGGAGCCGCGTTCTCTGTCATCGCTGTGTGCTCCGGATGGGGAAAAAAGAGCAAAGGGAAAGTGGGGGTCACCGCCTACGCCGCGGTCGCTTCCGCGTCGCCACTCCGACGTCACCGGGCGTCGAGTAGCTTGATCTGCTCCTCGATCAGTGCCAAAGAATCGTCCTCGGACAGCGCCGCGCGCACGGAGTCGTCCCATTTCGTCTGATAGGCCAGCACCAGCTCGTCGTCGCCCGCGGTGAAGAAGTCCTTGTCGAGCATTTCGAGAAACAACACGGTCTCGGTTTCGGACTCGGAGTCGCCTTCGACGTCGAGGAGGATGAACGGGCCGTCCATCGCCGCGTGCCAGCCCGCCGCGTAGTCGATCACCTGGATCGTGACCTTCGGGTCGTCGGCCAGCGCGCGCAGCTCCCGCAACTGCTCGGACATCACTTCGGGGCCGCCGATCACCCGGCGGATCACGCTCTCGTCGACCACCAGCGTCAGCTCCGGCCCGTCCGCCCCGCGCAGGCGCCGCTGGCGCTCTCGGCGGGCCTCCTCGGCCAGGTCGAGGTCGTCGCCGCTGAAGTAGTTCGCCAGCAGCGACCGCGTGTAGCGGGCGGTCTGCGCCGGGCCGGGCACGAGCAGCGGGTGCGCCTGCCGGATCACGGTGGCCGCGGACTCGTAGCTGAACAGGTTGCCGACCGGGCCGTTCAACACGCTCTTGTACTGGTCGTACCACGCGCGTTTGCGGGTTTCCCGCGCCATCGCGACGAACTTGTCGACCTGCTCGGGGTCGGTCACGCCGTACTCGGTGAGCAGTGCCTTCATGTCGGACGCGGAGACGCCGCCTACGCCTGCCTCCAGGCGGATCAACTTGGACAGCGACCACTCCATGGCGGCGGCGACCTCGGGCTGGGTCCGGGCGAGTTGTTCGCGCAGCCTGCGGACGCGGCGGCCGATCAGCCGCCGGAAGAACCGGGGGTCGCGCGTCCTGGCCACGGTCCACTCCTCTCGTGTTCCCGTGCTGACCTTCACTCTACCGGGTGTCGCCCATGTTCAGCTTGACACCTGTCACTTTGGCGATACTCAGCCCTGGCCAGCGTTGCCGAACCTAGCACGCGGATTCGTCGTCGGCGGACTGACGCGCTCTGTGCCGACACACTCTGACCACCACCCGTCCTTGTGCCCGTCGGTGGCGATCGACTACGAAGAGTGATGACAACGGGTGGCTTTCGCGCGTATCGGGAATGCGACACCCAAGCAGCGGATTCATCGACCCCGGGTGGGCGGGAATAATCATCCTGTTCGCCTCCGTGGCCGGGGGCTGGGGAGGGGGGTCATTGTGTCGGTCTCGAACAATGTGGTCTGGCGGAAGAGCACCCGCTGCGAGAGTGGAAAGTGCGTGGAAGTAGCCTGGCGCGCCGCGACGACCTCCATCCGCGACTCGAAGAATCCTGGACAGACGGTGGACATTCCCACCCGGTCCGCCCGCCTGCTCTTCGACTTCCTCCGGGGCTAGGGTCCTGGCCAGCGGCTATCCGGCGGCTGGGCGCGTGGCGGCCCGCCTGCGCCGAATGGCCGATCGGCGGAAGCCGCTCGGGCGGAAAAATGGCGTAAAACAGCGATTCCCCGGCGACTCGCCACGCTTCCAGAGGGGTCCGGCGAAGTCTTCTCGGAATCGCCCCCGGCTCGCCCTGTCGGACTGTTCGCAAAAATGGACAGAAAGCGGTTAATGATCTCTCCGGTGTCCATTTTCTGTCGTTTCCGGCATGGCGTGTCACTTCCGGCCGCGAAACCGCGCCGCGGCGAGATCCGCCGACCGGCCGCCGGTCACTCTCGACGTCCGGAAGGCCACTGCCAGTGACCACAGTGGACAGGTTCGGACAAAGCGGCGAGGTCGGGCGCGGCCTGGGAAAACGGGTCAGCGACCCGGGTCACACCAGCATGGGGGCGGCGCGCGGAGGTGGAAAACCAGTGCGACCATTGCGGCATGGCGCATGGAAAGTCGGAGCCCACCCGCATCCTCATCCTGGGTGGCGGTTACGTCGGTTTGTACACGGCGCTCGGGCTCCAGCGAAAGCTCCGTTCCGGTGAGGCCTCGGTCACGGTGATCGACCCGCAGCCGCACATGACCTACCAGCCGTTTCTCCCCGAGGCGGCCGCTGGCGCGATCGAGCCGCGGCACGTGGTCGTGCCGCTGCGGCGCGCCCTCAAGCGCTGCCACGTGATCACCGCGCGGGCCACCGGCATCGAGCACGCCCGCAAGGTCGTCACCATCGAGGCCGCCGACGGGCACACCGAGGAGTTGGGCTACGACGTGCTCGTCGTCGCGCTCGGCTCGGTGGCCCGGCTGCTGCCGATCCCCGGCCTCGCCGAGCACGGCATCGCGTTCAAGACCATCGGCGAGGCCATCTACCTGCGCAACCACGTGATGACCAAGCTCGACCAGGCCGACAGCACGCTCGACCCCGAGCTGCGCAAGAAGCTGCTGACGTTCACCTTCGTCGGCGGCGGCTTCGCGGGCATCGAGGCGCTGGGCGAGCTGGAGGACATGGCCCGCTTCGCCACCCAGTACTACAAGAACGTCGAGCCGGAGGACCTGCGGTTCGTGCTGGTCGAGGCCGCCGGGCGGGTGCTGCCGGAGGTCCGCGAGAGCCTCGGCGTCTACACCGTCATGCAGCTGGAGAAGCGCGGCATCGAGGTCTACCTGTCGACGCTGGCCAAGTCGTTCGAGAACGGCCACGTCGTCCTCTCCGACGGCACCGAGTTCGACAGCGACACCATCGTCTGGACCGCGGGCGTCAAGTCCAACCCGGTGCTGGGCGCCTCCGACCTGCCGCTGACCAAGCAGGGCAGGCTGCGCGCCACCGCGGCGCTGCGCGTCGAGGGCCTGCCCGACGCGTGGACCGCCGGTGACTGCGCCGCGGTCCCGGACCTGTCGCGCACCCCGGACGACCCGACCGCGATCTGCGCCCCGAACGCCCAGAACGCCGTCCGGCAGGCCCGCCTGCTGGCCAAGAACATCGTGGTGGCCCTGCGCGGCGGCAAGCCCAAGGAGTACTACCACAAGAACATCGGCTCGGTCGCCAGCCTCGGCCTGCACAAGGGCGTCGGGGACGTGTTCAACGTCAAGGCCAAGGGCTTCATGGCCTGGGCGATGCACCGCGCCTATCACGTCAAGGCGATGCCCACGGTCAACCGCAAGGTCCGGATCACGCTGGACTGGTTAACGGGAGGACTCTTCCGGCGTGAGGTCATCTCGATGGGTCAGATCAATGATCCGAAGGCGGAGTTCGTCAGAGTTTCCAAAGGTTGACCGGCAAACGGCCCAAAGCGCATTGGGCCACCCGGCCGGAAATCCGAGAAACCCGTCCCGAGACATGGAATCGCGCCTTAGGCTGCGGCTGCCCCCGTAGCCCAACAGGCAGAGGCAGCCCCCTTAAAAGGGGTCGAGTGCCGGTTCGAATCCGGTCGGGGGCACAAAGCGGAACTGTCCACTCACGCAGAGTCAGTATGGTGGGCGTCCGCACTGGACACCTGTGCGGTGGACTTGTTGACGCTTTGCCAACCGCGCTGGCCCCCGGGCGCTTGTTCGCAGGCATGTCCACTCTGGAACCGAAACGAACCCTCTAAGCTCGGCCAGGTGGCGGAGTACCGGATCGACGACCTGGCGCGGGCGGCAGGCACCTCGGTGCGCAATGTGCGCGTTTACCAGGACCGCGAGTTGCTGCCGCCGCCCGAGCGCCGCGGCCGCACCGCGATCTACGGCGACCGGCACCTGTCCCGGCTGCGGCTGATCCTCAACATGCTCGACCGCGGCTACGCGTTCGCGCAGATCAAGGAGATGCTCGACGCCTGGCAGTCCGGGCACAGCCTGGCCGACGTGCTCGGCCTGGAGGAGGCGACCGGGGCGGCCTCGTCGCACGAGCGGCCCGCGGTCATCGCGCTGGCCGATCTGACCCGCATGTTCGGCGCCCAGCTCACCCCGGCCAATATCGCCAAAGCGTTGCGATTGGGCATCCTGGCGCGGCACGGCGCGCACTTCGTCGCGCCCAGTCCGAAGCTGCTCGAAGTGGGCCACGAACTGGTCCGGCTCGACGTTCCGCTCGCCGAGGTGCTGGACTTGGCCGCCGAACTGCAGACCGAGACGGATCGGGTCACCGGTTTGCTGGTCAACCTGGTCCGCAAGTACGTGTTGGACCCCAAGGGGCCGGACTGGCTGCCCAGTGGCGAAGAACTGCCGCACTACGCCGACGTGATCTCACGGCTGCATCCATTGGTCATGTCCGCGCTAAGCGCGGCGGTCGACAGGTCGGCGCGGCGCGTAATCCCGGAGATCATGGGCGATCGATTGATCGCATTGGCGGAACGGGCCCGCGCGACGCAAGAGCGGGAATAGCGGCGCCGCTCATCCATTCATCCGGTCATTGTCGAGGCCGTTCGCGGACCCTTGCACGTTGTCAACGGCCGTTGTAACGTTCGTCATTGTCATGTAATGCCCAGGTCATCGCAGCCCGCCGCCCCGCTTCGGGCCGACGACGCACGCCCGAAGGAGCCGCCATGTCCAGCGAACCGCTCCGCTTCCCCGGCTCGACGCGCCACCCGCTGCCCCGGCGCCGGACCGTGCGCTCGGGCGCGGCCGAGCTGGCGGTGTTCGAGCAGGGCGACCCCGGCTCGCCGACGCTGCTGCTGGTCCACGGCTACCCCGACACCCACCGGCTCTGGGACGACATGGCCGAACGGCTCGCCGAGAACTTCCACGTCGTCCGCTACGACACCCGGGGCAGCGGCGAGTCGACCGCGCCGCGCAAACGGTCGGCCTACCGCACCCAGCGTCTCGCCGAAGACCTGTTCGCCGTCGCCGACGCCGTCAGCCCGGATGAGCCGGTGCACGTCGTCGCGCACGACTGGGGGTCCATCCAGGCCTGGGAGGCGGTCACCGAGCCCGACGCGGACACCCGCATCGCCTCGTTCACCTCCGTCTCCGGGCCGTGCCTCGACCACGTCGGCCACTGGATGCGGCGCAGGCTGTCCCGGCCCACCCCGGCGAACGTCCGCCAGCTCCTAGGTCAGCTCGCACACTCCTGGTACATCTACCTGTTCCACCTGCCCGTGCTGCCCGGCCTCGCCTGGCGCACCGTGATCGGACCCCGGTGGGGCGAGATCCTGCGCCGCGTCGAAGGCGTCCGGCACCGGCCCGCGCCCACCATCCGCGCGGACGCGGCCAGGGGAGTGCAGCTCTACCGGGCGAACATGGTCCCCCTGCTCAGCCGCCCCCGGCAGCGCCCGGCCACGATGCCGGTGCAGGTCGTCATCCCGACCCGCGACCGGTTTGTCACCGCGGCGTTGGCCGAGGATCTGGAACGCTGGGTCGGGCGGCTGTGGCGCCGCGAGGTGGTCGCCGGGCACTGGGCGCCCGCGGCCCGCCCGGACGTGCTCGCGCGGATGGTCGAGGAGTTCGTCGAGCACGTCAACGGCTCCCCGATGACCAGAAGCCTGCAACGCGCCCGGGTCGGCGCCCCCGATCGCGGCCTCACCAACCGGCTCGCCGTCGTCACCGGCGCGGGCAGCGGGATCGGCCGGGCCACCGCCGCCGCGTTCGCCGAGCGCGGCGCGGAGGTCGTCGTCGCCGACATCGACTTCGACGCCGCCCGCCGCACCGCCGCCGAGATCGGCCCGGCAGCCTACCCGTACCGGGTGGACGTCGCCGACGACGTGGCCATGCGCCAGTTTGCCGAGGACGTGGCCACCGAGCACGGCGTGCCGGACATCCTGGTGAACAACGCGGGCATCGGCATGGCCGGGTCGTTCCTGGGCACCAGCGCCGCCGACTGGCAGCGGATCGTGGACGTCAACCTGCTCGGCGTCGCCAACGGCTGCCGCGAGTTCGGCGCGCTCATGGCCGAGGCGGGCGAGGGCGGGCACATCGTCAACCTGGCCTCCGCGGCCGCCTACACGCCCAGCCGCGCCATGTCGGCGTACGCGGCGACCAAGGCGGCCGTGCTGATGCTGTCGGACTGCCTGCGCGCCGAACTGGCCGACCAGGGCATCGGCGTCAGCGCCATCTGCCCCGGCATCGTCGCCACGGACATCACCAAGACCACCCGCTTCACCGGCGTGGACGAGGTCGAGCAGCGGCGGCTGCGCCAGCAGGCGACCAAGGCCTACGCCCGCCGCGGCTTCGGCCCGGAGCGGGTGGCCGAGGAAATCCTGCGCGCGGTGGACAGCGGCGCCGCCGTCGTCCCGGTCACCCCCGAGGCCAAAATCGCCCGCGTCGTCGCCCGGCTCGCCCCCGGCCTGATGCGCCGCGCCGCCCGACTCGACGTGCTTCGCTGAAGGAGGCCCGCGTGATGCCTGACCCCACCGACAAGGTCGTGCTGCACGCCCGGGACGTGCGCTTCGACTGGTCCACCGTCCCCGCGCACTGGATACCCGGCGAACCGGTGGCCTCGCACGCCCTGAACACCCTGCACCTCGTCCTGCCCGAGGGCGAACGCTGGTTCGTGCGCGTGTTCAAACAGGCCCTCCCGCACATCCGCGACGAAGAACTCCGCGCGGACGTGCTGGGCTTCATCGGCCAAGAGGCCATGCACGCCGAAGCCCACCAAGGGGCGGCCGACCATCTCGCCGAACAGGGACTCGACCCGGCGCCGTTCGTCGCGCAGGTCGAGTGGATGTTCCGCTCCCTCCTCGGCGACCGGGACATGACCGGGGACGCCCAGCACCAGTGGCTCCTGGAACGGCTGTCGGTCATCGCGGCCGTCGAGCACTTCACGGCCGTGCTGGGGCACTGGGTGCTGACCGCGCCCCTGGAGTCAGCCGGGGCCGACCCGACAATGCTCGACCTGCTGCGCTGGCACGGGGCGGAAGAAGTCGAACACCGCTCGGTCGCCTTCGACCTGTATATGCATTTGGACGGGCGCCAGGGGCGGCGGCTGCGCGCCATGGTGATCGCGGGACCGCTGTTGATCTGGCTGCTGCTGCGGTGCACTCGGTGGCTGCTGACGCACGACCCGCAGCGGCCCGCGCGTCCCCGGTGGAGCGATTACCGGCGGCTGGTGCGGCGGGGATTGCTGCCGGGGGCTCGGGAGTTGCTGCGCGCGTTCTGGCGGTATCTGCCTCGTTCGTATCACCCTCGCAATGAGGGGTCTACCGAGTTGGCTGTGGCGTATCTGGCCAGCTCGCCTGCGGCTCGGGCGGCTGGGTGATGGCGTGATTCGGGTTCCGTTGGGGCTGGGTTTCGTGGGGTTGCTCGATGGGGTTCCGTGGGTGGCTGGTTCTGGGGGTCCGCTCGATGGGGTGGAGTGGTTTCTTCGGGGCCCCTACGAAGGAAGATCGCCGTGTGAAAGACGGGTGGGAAGCCTACGGCCTCACACGTGCGGAGCCAGCTTAGCGATCTTCCTTCTCCCCCGAAGAAACCACTCCACCCCATCGAGCACCTGGCAGCTTGGGGTGCCTGTTGGCGGGGGGAAGAGGGTGCGTCGTGTCTGTGGATAACTCGCGATCGTCGGTGGTTCGGGGGACCGGTGGGCACGTGCTGGGCGTGCCGCCGGATCTGTATGGGCGGGATCGGGTGGACCGGGCGATGCTGGGGGTGGCTCGGTTGGTGTCGGGGGTGCTGCGGTTGAGCCGCCGTGGGGGGCGTCGGCAGCCGGTGGTGCGGGCGGTGGATCGGGACCTGCGGCTGGTTGTGCGGGCGGTCGTCGCCGAGGCTGAGGGGGTGGTGTCGCTGCGGTTGGCCGACCCCGCTGGGGGTGCGCTGCCGCCGTGGCGGCCGGGTGCTCATCTGGATGTGGTGCTGCCCTCGGGTAGGCAACGGCAGTACTCGCTGTGCGGAGATCCGGCGGACCGCTTCGGGTATCGGATCGCGGTTCGGCTGGTGCCGGGTGGGGGCGGTGGGTCGGTGGAGATCCACTCGTCGGTTCGGGTGGGGGACGTGCTGACGGTGCGGGGGCCGCGCACCGCGTTTCCGTTCGTTGGGCGGGGGCCGTACCTGTTTCTCGCGGGAGGCATTGGGATCACGCCGATCCTGCCGATGGTGCGTGCGGCCGAGAACCTGGGGGCGGACTGGCGGTTGGTCTACACCGGGCGGACACGGGCATCGATGCCTTTCCTGGACGAGCTTCCCGGCGGCGCGCGAGTGTCCATAGTGGAAGGAATGCCGACCGCGGCCGAACTTTTGGCCGCCGCGCCGGAGGGGGCCTCGGTCTACCTGTGCGGGCCGCCGCCGATGGTGGCCGCTGTCCGGCGGGAATGGGCTGGGGCGTTGCACTTCGAGCGGTTCTCCGCGGCGCCGGTGGTGAATGGCAGGCCGTTCGAGATGCAGGTCGGTGTGGGTGGGCCGGTCGTGTCGGTCGCCGCGGACGAGACCGCGTTGACAGCGTTGTTGCGGGTGCGGCCGGATGCGGCTTACTCGTGCAGACAAGGGTTTTGCGGCACCTGCGAGGTCAAGGTGGCCGCGGGCGCCGTCGACCGGCGGGGCCGTGCGGTGTCCGAAGAGGACTCGATGCTGGTGTGTGTCTCGCGGGCGGTCGGCGACCGGCTCGTGCTGGATGTGTGAAGGGAAGTCCCATGACAATCGAGGTCGTCTACGACCGGCGCGGCCAAGGCAGCCCGCTGGTGCTGCTGCACGGCATCGGACACCGCTGGCAAGCCTGGGAACCGGTGCTCGACCGGCTTGCCGAGCGACACGACGTCATCGCGCTCGACCTGCCCGGCTTCGGGGCTTCGCCAGCGCTGTCGCCGGACCGCAAGCACGACGTCGACGGGATGATCGAGGCACTGGGCGAGGTCTTCGCCGACCTCGGAATCGAGCGGCCGCACCTGGCGGGCAACTCGCTGGGCGGAATGCTGGCGCTGGAGATGGCCTCCCGAGGGCTGGCCGCGTCGGCGACCGCGTTCGCCCCGGCCGGGTTCTGGTCCCCCCGGGGACGGGCGTGGGCGATCCGGATTCTCAGCATGGTGCGGCTGACGGCGCGGGCGCCGCTGCGCGAGGTGCTGTTCCAGCGGAAACTGGTGCGGGTGCTCGGCGGCAGTGTCCTGTTCGGAAAGCCTGGGGTGATCAGCGCTGAGGTGATGCTCGCCGACATGGCGGCCATGGTCGCGGCACCGGGATTTGACGCTGTTATCGCGGCGGGTGGGGCTGATTATGTTTACGCCTGTCCGGCGCCTGCGGTGCCGGTGACGGTCGCTTGGGGGACTCGGGATCGGGTGCTGTGGCCTCGGCAGGCTCGTCGGGCTGTGGAGTTGTTGCCTGCTGCTCGGCATGTGTCGCTGCGGGGGTGCGGGCATGTGCCGATGAGCGATGATCCTCGGCGGGTGGCTGAGTTGATCTTGGGGACTTGTCGGGGTGTTGGGTAGCTGGGGTCGTGTTGTCTGCTCGATGGGGTGGAGTGGTTTCTTCGGGGCCCCTACGAAGGAAGATCGCCGTGTGAAAGACGGGTGGGATGCCTTCGGCCTCACACGTGCGGAGCCAGCTTAGCGATCTTCCTTCTCCCCCGAAGAAACCACTCCACCCCATCGAGCACCTGGCAGGGCCGGGTTCCTGCTGGTAGGGGGCTTGGGTTCGCTGTCTCCGCCCTCATCGAGCACCTGGCAGCTTTGGGTGCTGCTGGCAGGAACGCGGGTTCGCTGATCCGTCCTCGCCGGGCACCTGGCAGCTCTTGGGTGCGGTTGGCAGGAGGGTGGTTCGCTGCGTTTGTTCTGCCTGTTGAGCACTTGGCGGCGTTGGTGCGGTGGTTGGCGGGGGCTTGCTTGGGGGAATGGCAGAGGCCCCGCCTTCGCGAGGGGCGAAGGCGGGGCCTCTGTGGGGCTTGCTGTGAGGCAGCTGGGTCAGTCGCTGCTCTGGAGCATGTACAGCAGGCGCAGGATCTCCAGGTACAGCCAGACCAGGGTGGTCATCAGGCCGAAGGCGACGTACCAGGCCCACTTGGCGGGGGTGCCGGTGCGGATCATCTGGTCGGCCATGTCGAAGTCGAGCAGGAAGTTGAACGCGGCGATGCCGATGAACAGCAGGGAGATGCCGATGCCCAGCGGGCCAGCGTCGCGCAGGCCCATGTTCACGCCGAACATCGAGAGGATCAGGTTGACCAGCATGAGGCCTGCCGCGCCCATGGTGGCGCCGATGATCCACTTGGTGAGCTTCGGGGTGACCTTGATCGCGCCGGTCTTGTAGACCACCAGCATGGTGATGAACACCAGGGCCGTGCCGAGGATGGCCTGGAACGCGATGCCGGGGACCAGGGCCTCGAATACTCCGGTGATCGCGCCGAGGAAGACGCCCTCGGCGGCGGAGTAGGCGAGCACCAGGGCCGGGTTGGGGGTCTGCTTGAAGATGATGATCAGCGACAGCACCAAGCCGACGAGCAGGCCCGCGATCATCGGGGGGTACGGGCTGATGGAGCCGCCCAGGACCGCCACGGCGGTGATGACGCCGATGATCAGGGCGGTGCCCAGAGTCATCGCGGTCTTGGTGACAACGTCGTCCACGGTCATGGGACGGTCGCTGCCGGCTGCGGGCGCAGCGCCGTAGCCGCCATATCCGGGCGGACCCGGCTGCTGGTAGCCCTGGGCCTGAGGTTGGAAGCCGGCGTACGAGCCGTAACCGCTGTTCGGCAGGTTGCGGAACGCGGGGTTGCTGGTAGAGCGCACCTGATCCTCCTGGGCCTGAATGGCGCCTTGCACGGGTTCAACGATCGACCCGGCTGACCGGTTCCCGTTGGGTAAAACACACTTTACCCGCACCGGCCACGCCGCCGATTTGGAACCTGGGATGCCCGGTCTCGATCCACTGATGACGCTCAGCGTAACCAAGGCGGAGTCTGGAGCAGCGGTGATTACTCCCTTCGGGCGGCAACTGTGACCTTTGGTGGGAGTCGACCAGGGGCGATGCCGCTGCGTGAGGGACGGTGAATCCTCCCAATGGCGGGTTGCGGGCCTGGCGGAGAGCCACCAGGCTCGGCCAAGGTGCGCGCTGAGTGTCCACACGGTCACGTGACGTGGCCCACGTCTCCCCGGCTCTCGGTTCGCGCCACCGGGATCGTCAGGGACACCAAGCGCGGGCGGCGTGCGCTGCCGTCGCGCGGCAAGGAGCGGACTACACAATGGGGCGAACCACACTGGGCGCGCGCCTGACCGCGGGGGCAGCGGGCGTCGCGACGCTGGCCGCGGTCTTCCTCGCGGTCGGCGCGCCGACCGCCACCGCCGAAATCCAGAACGGGCTGGGCTACGAGACCGCCCCCGCCCAGCCGTACAAGGGCAATCCCGACGCCTCGGACTGGCTCGGCTCTTACCTGGTCGGCGGAAAGCAGGTGTGGTGCGTCCAGTACGCGCACCTCGCCCCGGACTCCGACGAGCAGTACCACCCGGGCGAGCCGCTCAAGACCAAGTGGGGCACCGAGCTGGAACCCACTGTCGCGGCCGACATCTCTTACCTCCTCTTGCGCTACACGAACACCACGAGCGCGGACGAGTCCGCCGCCCTGGCCCACCTGCTGCACCAGTGGACCGCCGGGCCGCAGAACCCCGGCCAGCTCGACCCCGGCAACGACTTCCGCACGATCGCCTACGACGCGCCGTACCACCTGGCGAAGCTGCCCGCGTCCGCGCAGGCCGCGGTCAACCGGCTCAAGGAAGACGCCAGCGCCAACCACGGCCCGTGGACGACCGCGATCGCCAAGCCGACCAAGCCGCAGATCATCGGCACCCCGGACACCTGGACGATCGAGGTCCGCAACGCCGCCGACAAGGGCGTGGCCAAGGTCCCGGTGACCATCACCCTCACCGACGCCACCTCTGGCGGTAAGAGCACGCTGACAGTCCCCACGAAGGACGACGGCAGCGGCATCCCGCTTGAGGTCATCCCGACGGGGCCGAACCCGTCCGTGAAGATCAGCCTGGCCAGCCCGGCCGACCGCCCGATCGTGCAGCAGGCCGTCCAGGTCAACACCCAGCGCGTGGTGAGCACCGGCGGCGAGAAGCAGCTCACCGCCGAGAGCAAGACCACGGCGGTGACCGCGCCGGGCGCGGCCAAGGTGACCAAGACCGACGAGAAGACCGGCAAGGGCATCGCCGGGGTTTCCCTGCGGATCACCGCGGCCGACAAGACCGCCCCCGCGGTCGCCCAGGACGGCAAGCCGCTCGTCGGCGAGGACACCACGCCGCTGGTCGTGGTGACCGGCGCGGACGGCACGGCCGAGGTGCCGAACCTGAAGACCCCGCAGGAGATCTGTGTCACCGAGGTCGCCGCGCCGCCGGGCTATGAGCAGGCGTTCGACCCGGCCGCGCCGCCGTCGGCGTGCGGGAACGTGGAACCGGGCGGCACGCTTGCCTTGACGCTGGTCAACAAGCCGAACGTGCCTACCGTGCCGCAGACAATCCCGGCGGGTGACGGCCCGGCTCTCGCGGCCGCGGTCCTCGACGACGGCGGGCCGTCCACCGGCCTGCTGGTCGCGCTGAGCGCGCTGCTGCTGCTCGCCGCGGGCACCGGCGCCACGATCGTGCGACGCGCCCGCGGCCCGCAGGTGGTCGGCCGCCGGATGCGCAAGGACTGGGGGCACTGAGCGGCATGGCCCACCGAGGTTCGAGGTTCGCCCCGCCCGCGATCGCGGGCGGGGCGGGCCTGCTCGTCGTGGCGGTGACGGCGCTGACGTTCGCCGTCCCCGAGCGGGTGAGCGGCCTGCCGTTCGCCGGGGCCGCCGAGGTCTCGATCTCCGAGGTCCGTGACGCGGCCGCGATGAGCGACGCGGCCCTGCGGAGCCTGCGCCTGCAGATCAAGCCCAAGCCAGAGGCTCCTGCGCAGCAGGCCCCGGCCCCGCAGGCGCCCGCCCCGCAGCAGGCCCCGCCGCCGGTTCCGGCTGCGGCCCCCGCGCCGGTCCAGCCCAAGCCGTCCGGGCAGCGCCCCGGCACGGTCCGGCTGGCCAAGGGCGGCACGGCGACCCTGATCCGCAAGGAACTCGACGCCGACGCCACCCTCCCGGTCCCCAGCGGGGTGCGGGAGGCCACCTGGTGGGGCGCCGGGCTCGACGCGCCCACCGGGGCGACGGTGTTCGCCGGACACGTCAACTGGAAGGGCCAGACGGGCCCGTTCGCCGAACTGTGGGATGCGCGTTCTGGCGATACCGTGTCCGTTGTGGACGCGGAGGGGCGTCCCTGGCGGTACCGCGTCTCGCGCGTGGAGACCGTCGCCAAGCACGACCTGCCCAAGCGGGCCGAAGAGTTCTTCGGTCAGGCGGGCCCGCACCGGTTGGTGCTGGTCACCTGCGGCGGCCAGTGGGTCGGCGGGCAGGACGGGTACGAGTCGAACCGCGTCGTGATCGCGGTTCCCGAGTAAGAGCTGACGACAGCGTAAGAACGACCGAGGGCAACGGGCTCTCGGCGAAGGCGTCTATCCGTTCGGGGAGGAAAAGCCGCAGACCCTCTTGGGAGAACACGATGAACAGACGGGTGAGCAGACGCTGGGACACCATCGGCATCGGTCTGGGACTGGTGGTGACGTTCATCGTGTTAGTGGCGCTCGGCACGGTCCGGCCTGACAGCGGCCGTGGCACCGTGCCGGGCACCCCGGTCCCTCAGGGCGCGGCGAGTCCCGCGGCCTGGATGCGCAAACTGGCCCCCGGTGAGAAACCACCGCAGTTCGTGTTGTTCTCCTTCGACGGCGCGGGCTCCCACCAGCACTGGCAGCGCTTCCTGCGGCTGGCGGGGGACGTCGACGCGCACTTCTCCGCATTCCTCTCCGGGATCTACCTGCTCACCGATTCACGGAAGACCGACTACATCGGACCCGGCCACCGGCCCGGCCGCGCCACGATCACCTTCGGCGGGTCCGAACAGGACGTGCGCGCCCTCATCGGCGATCTGAACACCGCCGTCGCCCAGGGACACGAGATCGGCACCCACTACAACGGACACTTCTGCCGGGGCGTGGAGCCCAGCGTCGGCCGCTGGGACACTGCCCAGTGGACCAGCGAACTCGACCAGTTCTTCGCCTTTGTCGAGCGCGCCGAAGCCCTCGGCCTGCGGATCGACCGCGGCGCGATCAAGGGCGGGCGCACCCCGTGCCTGGAGGGCCGCTTCGACCAGTTGGCGCCCGTGCTCGCCGCGCGCGGCATGACCTACGACTCCAGCAAGGTCACCGACGGCCTGGCGTGGCCGACGCGGCGGGACGGCCTGTGGGAGTTCCCGCTGCCGAGCGTGCGGGTGCCCGGCGCGGGGTTCCGGCACGCGATCATGATGGATTACAACTTCTGGTTCCTGCTCAACCGGGGCAAGGACGAGCCCGCCCGCGCCGAGGAGTTCACCCGGGTCACTCTGGAGACCTACCAGCGCGCTTACCGGGCCGCGTATAACGGAAATCGGGCGCCGATGGTCGTGGGCAACCACTTCAACGAATGGTCCGGGGGCGCGTTCATGGCCGCGACGGAGCGGTTCATGGGCGAGGTGTGCGTGCGCCCGGAGACGGTCTGCGCGACCCACACCGAGGTCATCGCCTGGATGGCGCTGCAAGACCCGGCCGTGCTGGCCGCCTACCGCGCCATGCCCAACGCCCAGATCACCGAGTAGGGCTGACCACTATTCAGTGAACCGACTTGCCTCGGATAATGAAAACCGATACCAATACGTAGGTCCTAGCTTCTCGCTTCTGGAGACCTCACGTGAAGATCGCCTTCGTCGGCAAGGGCGGCAGCGGCAAGACCACGCTCGCTTCGCTGTTCCTCCGTCACCTCGCCGCCGAGACGCCCGCGCCCGCCCTGCTGGCGCTGGACGCGGACATCAACCAGCACCTCGCCGCCGCCCTCGGCGCGCCGGAGGACCTGGTGATGCCCACTCTCGGAGCGAACCTCCCCGTCATCAAGGACTACCTGCGCGGCGACAACCCGCGCGTGCTCTCGACCGCCGACATGGTCAAGACGACCCCGCCCGGACGCGGGTCGCGGCTGGTCGGCATCGACGAGGACAACCCCGTCTACCGGGAGTGCGTGCGCGAGGTCGGCGGCATCCGGCTCGCGGTCACTGGGCCGTTCACCGAGGGCGACCTCGGCGTCGCCTGCTACCACTCCAAGGTCGGCGCGGTCGAGCTGCTGCTCAACCACATGGTCGACGGGCCGGGGGAGTACGCCGTGGTCGACATGACCGCGGGCGCCGACTCGTTCGCGTCCGGCCTGTTCACCCGGTTCGACGTCACCTTCCTAGTGTGCGAGCCCACCGTGCGCAGCATCGGCGTTTACCGGCAGTACCTCGGCTACGCCCGGGACTTCGGGGTGCGCCTCGCGGTCGTCGGCAACAAGATCAGCGACGGCGAGGACCTCGCCTTCCTGCGCGACCAGATCGGCGACGACCTGCTCACCTGGGTCGGCCGGTCCGCGCACGTGCGCGCGGCCGAGCGCGGTAATCTGCGTCCCATCGACACGCTGGAGCCGGAGAACCGCGACGCGCTGCGCGCCATGCGGACCCTGGTCGACGGCGTCGAGAAGGACTGGCCCACCTACCAGCGCCAGGCCGTCGAGTTCCACCTGCGCAACGCGCGGGCGTGGGCGAGCGACCGCGCGGGCCGCGACCTGGCCGACCAGATCGACCCGGACTTCGTGCCCGGTCCGGTGGCGCTGGCCCATTAGGACTGATCGCGACCACGGACGGCGGGGCTGCGGTGTTGCCGTTCGTGGTGGCCCGGGTACCGTCATTCCATGGCCTTCCAGCAGGAACGCGACCCCGTGGCTTTCACGGTCGTGCGACACGGGTTCGACCGGACCCAGGTGACCCAGCACGTGCAGCGGTTGGAGGTCGAGGCCGCCCGCGCCGCCGCCGAACGCGACGAGATCCGCGTCCGGCTGGACGAGACCGCGGGCCAACTCGAACTCGCCCGCCGCGAGATCGCGGCCCTCACCGAGCGCCTGGACAAGATCGGCACCGCCGCCGCGGCCGCGTCCGCCCCCAACGCGGCCGAGCGGGCGGCCCGGGCCCTGGTGGTGGCCAAGGCGCAGGCTTCGGAGATCAACAGCCGCGCCAAGGCCGCCGCCGAGACGGTGTGGTCGGCGGCGGAAGACGCCTCAGCCGCCCTGCGCGAGCGCTACACGGCCCTGCTGGCCGAGGTCGACCGCCAGCACGCCGAGGTCCACTCCGCCCACAAGAAGATCATGGACGAGGCCAAGGCCAAGGTCGCCGCCATGACCGCCGAGGCCGAACGCAGGCAGAAGGAAATAGACGACCTCGCCGAACGCGACCGCCAACGCGTCGAGGAGCGTTTCCAGCAGGAAACCAAGGCCAAGCGCGAAGAACTCGCCCGCGAAATCGAAACCGCCCGCCTCACCAGCACCGAAGAAGCCAACCGCCGCGTCCGCGAGGCCACCGAAGAAGCCAACCGAATCATCACCGACGCCACCGGCCGCGTGGAGCGTCTGGACGCCCTGCGCGACCAGTTGGCCGGACGCCTGCGCGGGACATCCGAGCTGATCAACCAGAGCGTGGACCTGTTGGACCCGGTCGAATCCGAAGCCGAACTGATGGCCCCTGAGTCTCTGGAGTCCTTCGACTTGGTCGGGCCACCGGAAGCGGTCGAAGAGCCCGACCGGGATCACAGCCGGGCTCAGTAACTGGACCGCCACCATCTCGGCACTTGGTTCTCTCGGAACTTCACCACTTCTTCCGGCACACCCTTGGCGAAGGCGGTATCCGTAAAATCGGTGTATTTTCCGAATTTTGTTGCCACAAAATCAGTGTGGTCGAGGAAAGTGGCGAAGGCGAAGTCGGTCCAGCCTGCGAAAGCAGTCGCGCCGAAGTCGGTAAATCCGGTGAAGGTAGACCCTGTGAAACGGGCGCCTCCGTTGAAGGCGGTCGAGCCGAATTCGGTATAACCGGTGAAAGTTGTCGAGGTGAAGTTCGCCTCATGTACTTCACACTTATTGAGGACGAAGTCGATTAAGACCGTGCCTGCGAGGTTCAGTGGGGTATTGGGCCAGAACGTGCTTTTGTCCGCAGGCTGTAGGTGGTTGGTGAGGATTTGTTGGGCGGTGACACGGACCTCGCGCTCCTGGCTGCGTTCCTGGTGAACTGGAGGTTCGTCCGTGGCGTCTGGCAGAACGTAAGGCATCCGCAGGTAGGCGCAGAGTACGTTGACGATGGTTTGCCGCTGGGACTCGTTGTCCTGGGCCAAGCGTTCCAAGGCGTAGAGGCCGCCTAGGCGGACCGGGGCTTTGTCGGAGCCGAGTTGCTCGACTGCCTTTGTGTAAAGTTCGGTGATTCGGCGTTCGGCTGCGTCAGCCTTGGTGTCCGCGGCGACTTCGAGTTGGTGGGCCAGGGCGGCTTCTGTCGAACGTTGCCTGCGCCAGGCCAGATAGAGGGCGAAAAGGCCACCGCTGCCCACGCCGATACTCAGGCCGATCTTGAGTGCGTCGAAACGAGCCGTGACCAGTTCGTTGCCGGTGAGTCCTCGGGTTCCGGCCCACCAGAGGGCCGTGACGACGGCTCCGGTGCCGATCAGAATCGCGGTCGTGAACGCCACCAGCTTCCACCGGGGAATCGGTGGAAGCTGGTGGCGGGGTTCTCCGGGCGGGCTCATGGACAGATCATGGCCCGCCGAGGCGATCAGCTGAGGCGTTCCAGGACCATGGCCATGCCCTGGCCGCCGCCGACGCACATTGTCTCCAGGCCGAATTGCTTGTCGTGCCACTGGAGGGAGTTGATCAGGGTGGTGGCGATGCGGGCGCCGGTCATGCCGAAGGGGTGGCCGATGGCGATGGCGCCGCCGTTGACGTTCAGTTTGTCCTCGTCGATGCCGAGGTCGCGGGCGGAGGGGATGACCTGGGCGGCGAACGCCTCGTTGATCTCCACCAGGTCGATGTCGTTGATCGTCAGACCGGCCTTGGCCAGGGCGCGCTTGGACGCCTCGACCGGGCCAAGGCCCATGATCTCGGGGGACAGGCCGGACACGCCGGTGGACACGACGCGGGCCAGGGGAGTCAGGCCCAGCGCCTTGGCCTTGGTGTCGGACATGATCACCAGGGCGGCGGCGCCGTCGTTGAGGGGGCAGCAATTGCCCGCGGTGACCCGGCCGTCCGGGCGGAAGACCGGCTTGAGGGTCGCCGTCTTCTCGTAGGTGATGCCGGGACGGGGGCCGTCGTCGGTGTCCACGACGCGGCCGTCGGGGAGGGTGACGGGGGTGATCTCGCGGGCCCAGAAGCCGTCCTTGATGGCCTGCTCGGCCAGGTTCTGCGAGCGGACGCCGAAGTGGTCCATGTCCTCGCGGGTGACGCCCTTGAGCAGGGCCAGGTTCTCCGCGGTCTGGCCCATGGCGATGTAGGCGTCGGGGACCGTGCCGTCCGCGCGCGGGTCGTGCCACTCGTCCGCGCCGTTCTCCGCGACGGACGCGGTGCGGGCGACGGCGTCGGCGAACAGCGGGTTCTGCGTGTCCGGCCAGGAGTCGCTGCTGCCCTTGGCGAAGCGGGACACCGTCTCCACGCCCGCCGAGATGAACACGTCGCCCTCGCCCGCCTTGATCGCGTGCAGCGCCATCCGCGTGGTCTGCAACGAGGACGCGCAGTAGCGGGTGACCGTGCAGCCGGGGAGGTGGTCGTAGCCGAGCAGCACCGACACGATCCGGCCCATGTTGAAGCCCTGCTCGCCGCCGGGCAGGCCGCAGCCCAGCATCAGGTCGTCGATCTCGGTGGGGTCGAGCGCGGGCACCTTGTCCAGCGCGGCGCGGACCATCTGCGCGGCGAGGTCGTCGGGGCGGATGTCGACCAGCGACCCCTTCCCAGCGCGCCCGATGGGGGATCGGACGGCGGAGACGATGACTGCCTCTGGCATGGCGGGAACTCCTTCGCGATTGCCGGTCTGCACGACCTGGCCGATGTTACTCGCTGGTAACCACAACCGCGCGGAGCATTCGGAACGGTGCGACAGCGCTGCTCAGCGGGCCGTCTCCGCACTTTTCCACACGCCAGCGGCCGCGCACAGTGGGGCGAGCATCACCTCGGCGGCGAGCGCGTAGCCCGCCCCGTTCGGGTGAAACCGGTCCGGGCTGAACAGGTCCTGCGGCCGCGCCAGGAAGTGCGGCGACAGCAGCGCGGCCAGCGGCACCGAGGTCGCCTCGGTCCGCGACAGCTCCCGCGCCTGAGCCCTGGCCAGCGCCAGGCTCCACCGCCGCGCGACGCTGCGCAGCGGCTGCGGGATGGGCGCGATCGCGCCCAGGTCCGGGCACGTGCCCACGACCACCCCGGCGCCGACCGCGAGCAGCCTGCGGACCTGCTCGGCCAGCAGCGCCGCCGACGCGGCGACGCTCATCCTGGCCGTCACGTCGTTGCCGCCGACCAGCACCACCGCCACGTCCGGCGGGTCGGCCAGGGCCCGGTCCACCTGGTCGATCAGGTCCGTCGTGCGCGACCCGCTCACCGCGTACGTCCGCAGCCGCACCGGCCTGCCCGACTCCTCGGCCAGCCCGCGCGCCAGCAGCACCCCGGGCAGCAGGTCGGGCGACTCGGCGCCGAGCCCGGCCGCGCTGGAGTCGCCGAAGACCGCCAGCGTCAGCATCCGGTCGACCGGCACGGGCACCGGCCCCGGGCCGTGCGGCAGGTAGCCGCCATCGGCGTTGAACGGCAGGTCACGCGGCACGCCGATGACCGTGCGGGCCCGCCGCGACTGGGTGTTGAGCACCGAATACGCCGCGCCCGACAACCCGCCGACCGAGCCCGCCGCCAGCGCCAGCATCCGCAGTCCCCTGATCCAGCCCATCGCCTGCCTCCTCCCGCACCATCTCCCGCACCAGCGGGTACTCATCACCTATCGCGAGACCCCCCGGTTCCTTGTTACCAAGAGGCGCGAACCTGGCGCTCGGATACCGCCGGGTTAGGCTGCGTCACAGGGCCGCATCGCAGGTCCTGGACGTGATCACCCCAAAAGGAGACCCCGGTGGAGTACGTCGAGCACATCATCGATCTTGTCGGCGACACGCCGCTGGTGAAGCTGAACTCGCTCGCCGCGGGACTGGCCCCGACCGTGTTGGCCAAGGTGGAGTACTTCAACCCCGGCGGCAGCGTGAAGGACCGTATCGCGCTGCGCATGGTTGAGGCGGCGGAGAAGTCCGGCGAGTTGCGCCCGGGCGGCACGATCGTGGAGCCCACCTCCGGCAACACCGGCGTCGGGCTGGCCATGGTCGCCCAGCGCAAGGGCTACAAGTGCGTGTTCGTGTGCCCGGACAAGGTCAGCGAGGACAAGCGCAACGTCCTCAAGGCCTACGGCGCCGAGGTCGTGGTGTGCCCGACCGCGGTGGCCCCCGAGCACCCGGACTCCTACTACAACGTCTCCGACCGGCTCGTCCGCGAGATCGAGGGCGCCTGGAAGCCCAACCAGTACGCCAACCAGGAGAACCCGGCGAGCCACTACGCCTCCACCGGCCCTGAGCTGTGGAAGCAGACCGATGGCCGGATCACGCACTTCGTCGCGGGCGTCGGCACCGGCGGCACGATCAGCGGCACCGGCCGCTACCTCAAAGAGGTCTCCGAGGGCCGGGTCAAGGTCATCGGCGCGGACCCCGAGGGCTCGGTCTACTCCGGCGGCACCGGCCGCCCGTACCTGGTCGAGGGCGTCGGCGAGGACTTCTGGCCCGAGACCTACGACCGTGACATCGCCGACGAGATCATCGCGGTCAGCGACGCGGAGTCGTTCGAGATCACCCGGCGGCTCGCCCGCGAGGAGGGCCTGCTGGTCGGCGGCTCCTGCGGCATGGCGGCCGCGGCGGCGCTGCGCCTGGCCCAGCGCCTCGGCCCCGACGACGTCGTGGTCGTGCTGCTGCCCGACGGCGGCCGCGGCTACCTGTCGAAGGTCTTCAACGACTCGTGGATGGCCCAGTACGGCTTCCTGCCCCCCGAGCACTCCGGCGCGACGGTCGGCGACGTCCTGCGGCGCAAGAGCGCGACCGGCGCGCTGCCGGAGTTCATCCACGCCCACCCCACCGAGACCGTCGCCGACGCGGTGGCGATCCTGCGCGAGTTCGGCGTGAGCCAGATGCCCGTGGTCAACGCGGAGCCGCCGGTCATGGCCGCAGAGGTCGTCGGCGCGGTCAACGAACGCGACCTGCTCGACGCCCTGTTCACCGGAAAGGCCGCCCTCGCCGACCGGCTCGACCGGCACATGTCCGGCCCACTGCCCACCATCGGCGCTGGCGAGCAGGTGACCGCGGCGATGAGCGCGCTCGCCGCCGCGGACGGCGCCTTGGTGCTGGTCGACGGCAAGCCCGCGGGCGTGGTGACCAGGCAGGACCTGCTGGGTTTCCTCGCGGGCAGGTGACGACCCGGGAACGGTGTCCGGCGCGCCGCGCAGCGGGATAGGCCATCCGATAGCGTTACCGGCGATGCGAGACGACATTCCAGGTCAAAAGGGGTGGGAAACCCGATGAGCTCTCCCCAGCCGCCCAATCAGCCGTGGCAGGGCGGTCAGCCCCCGCAGTGGCCTGGTCAGCCAGGCCAGGACCAGGGGCAGCCGCAGTACGGCCAGCCACCGGGCTACCCGCCCGCGCCGCAGCCGCCGCAGCCGGACCCGAATCAGCCGCAGTACGCCCCGCCGCCCGGCCCCAACACCGGGGCCGACGGCGTCGAACGCACCCAGGCCATCCGCCCGGGCCAGCCGGTTCCCGGCCAGGACACCCCGGGCAAGGAGGACGAGGGCTCCGACCGCACCCAGGTCGTGCGCCCCGGCCAGGGCGCCCCCAACCCGAGCCAGCCCGAGGCCACCCAGGTCGTGCAGCCCGGCTCGATCCCGCAGGCCGCGCCACCGTACGCCCCACCACCCAGCGCGACCGACTCGCCAGCGGGCGGCTTCGGCCAGCCGCAGCCTCCCTACGGCCAGCCGCAGTACGGGCAGCAGCAGCCAGGCGGCTACGGCCAGCAGCCCCCGCCGGGCTACGGCCAGCCGGGCGGCTACCCGCAGCAGGGCGGCTTCGCCCAGCAGGGCGGCTTCGGCCCCCAGCCGAACTACGGCGGCCAGGGCAACAACACGGCCATGGTGTCGATGATCGTGCAGGGCGCGATCGCCCTGCTCGGCTTGATCGCGGTGATCATGGCCATCACCCTGCTGGTGGATTTCGCGAGCGTTCCCAGTGTCTCCGAAACCTGCGCGGGGCTCGGTGATTTCCAGGACGAGTGCGAGCGCGGCGCGGCGTCCAGCGGCTTCAGCGGCGGTGGCGCGGGCGTGTTCTACTCGCTGCTGCAGATCCTCGGCGGGGCCGCGGCGATCGCGGGCGCGGTGCTGCTCTTCCTCAGGAAGACGGCGTTCGCGCACCTGCTGGTCGTCGGCGGTGGCGCGGTGCTGGTGCTCGCCTCGATCCTGATCGGCGCGTCCTACGCGTTCGTCGGCCGGGCCGTCACCCCGTTGATCTTCGGCCTGCTCATCGCGGCGGCGGGCGCGCTGTACTTCTTCCCGCAGACCAAGCCCTTCCTCGTCGCCGACGCGCCGCTCGGCGGCCAGACCGGCGGTCAGGGCGGTGGCTTCGGCGGTCCGCCCAGCGGCGGTTTCGGCCAGCCGCAGGGCTACGGCCAGCCGCCGCCGCAGCAGCACGGCTTCGGGCAGCCCCCGCAGCAGCCGGGGTACGGCCAGCAGCCCCCGCCGGGCTACGGCCCGCCGCCCGGTCAGCCGGGTTACGGCCAGCCGCCGCAGGGCCAGCCGCCCCAGCAGTGGTGAAGCGCTAACGATCAGCCGATGGACCCCGACGCCGAGTCGGGGTCCATCGGCGTCTGAGGGGAACGACTCGGGCGCGACCCGAGTCGCATAGGGCGTCACGCGCGTTCGGAGGGGAACAAGCCATGGGGTATCCGCAGCAGCCCTACCAGCCTGGGCCGTACCCGCAGCAGCCGTATCCGTACGGCGGGTATCCGCAGGGCGGCTATCCGCCGGGTGGCTGGCCACAGCCGCCCGCTCGTCCAGCGAATCCCGCGACCGCGATCGTGGCGCTGCTGTTCGCGCTGGTGATGGCGGCCTGCCTGGCCTGGGCGTCGATCCACCTGCTGGTCTCGTTCGACAGCGTTCCCGGCCTGCACTTCTTGTCCGGCGGCGGGGTGGTGATCCTCGTCCTCCGGTTCGTGGTGGCGGCCATGGTCATGCTCGGCGGCGCGCTCATGCTCGCCCGGTTGAAGGCGGGCGCCGTGCTCGTGCTGATAGCGGCGTTCCTGGGCATCCTGTCGGTGCTGTTGGAGCCGGTGGTCTCCGAGGTGTTCAGCGCCTTCGGCTTCGGCTACTACTTCGAGTTGCTGTTCGGCTTCGAGGTCCTGTACCCGACCCTGCTCGCCATCGCGCTGATCGTCTCGCCGATCACGCTGCTGTTCGCGGCGCTGCCGACGACGTTCCGGTGGCTGACGCCACGACGGCGCGGGTATCCGCGCTACTAGGCACACCGGGTGCGCGGCGCGATACACCATCGTGGGCAGACATTCCCGAAAGTGGGATAAGTCCCACATCGTGGTCATGGTGGTCCAGGGCCGTAGCCTGGTCACATGGCAGAAGACATGTCGCCTGTGGACGCGACACGGTGGGGCTTCGAGACCCGGGCGATCCACGCGGGCCAAGAGCCCGATCCGCGGACCGGCGCGGTGATCGTCCCGATCTACGCGACCTCGACCTTCGCCCAGGACGGGGTCGGGGGCGTCCGCGACGGGGGCTATGAGTACTCGCGCACCGCCAATCCGACGCGGACCGCGTTGGAGGAAGCGTTGGCTTCCCTGGAGGGCGGTAAGTTCGGGCTCGCGTTCGCCTCCGGGATGGCCGCCGCCGATATCGCGCTGCGGTCGATGACCCGGCCGGGCGACCACGTCGTGCTCGGCAGCGACGCCTATGGCGGCACCTTCCGCCTGCTGGACAAGGTCCTCTCGCTCTGGGGGGTTGAGTACACCTCGGTCGACCTGTCCGACGTCGCCGCCACCCGGGCGGCCGTGCGGCCCAACACCAAGGTCATCTGGTCGGAGACGCCGACGAACCCGCTGCTGGGCATCGCCGACATCGCCGCGTTGGCCGTGGTCGCCGCCGAGGCCGGGGCGAAGCTGGTCATCGACAACACCTTCGCCACCCCGTACCTGCAAAGCCCGCTCGGCCTGGGCGCCGACGTGGTGCTGCACTCCACCACCAAGTACCTCGGCGGGCACTCCGACGTCGTGGGTGGCGCGCTGGTCACCTCGGACCCGGAGTTGCACGAGAAGTTCGCCTTCCTGCGCAACGCCGCTGGCGCGGTACCCAGCCCGTTCGACTCGTGGCTGGTGCTGCGCGGGGCGAAGACGCTGGCGCTGCGCATGGAGCGGCACAGCGACAACGCCGAGCGGGTCGTGGAGGCGCTGGTCAGCCACAACCGGGTCACCAAGGTCTACTACCCTGGCCTGGCCGAGCACCCCGGCCACGAGATCGCCGCCAAGCAGATGCGCCGCTTCGGCGGCATGGTCTCCTTCGCGGTGGCGGGCGGCGAGCAGGCGGCTCTCGACATCGCCGCGCGGACCAAGCTGTTCATCCTCGGCGAGTCCCTCGGCGGCATCGAGTCCCTGATCGAGCACCCGGGCAAGATGACGCACGCGAGCACCACCGGCTCGCCGTTGCAGGTCGCGGGTGACATTCTGCGCCTGTCGGTCGGCATCGAGGACGGCGCCGACCTCGTCGGCGACCTGCTGGACGCGCTCGGCTGACCCCCGACACAGACCAACGGCCCCGCTCACCGAGCGGGGCCGTTGTCGTCGTCTGGGATCAGGGGCGGACCTGGTGCAGGCGCTCGACCGCCGAACCGGGATGCGACCCCGGCACGATCTCCGGTCCGCCGGGAGCCGGGGGCAGGTCGGCCGGGTCGACACAGCCGCCGACCAGCTCCAGTTCGGCGCCGCGCTGGACGAACTCGCCCGCGCTGGCGCACCCCGCGCTGCCCACGGTGAAGACCGCGACCCCGGCCAGCACCAACGCCGCGGCCGCGGCGCCCGCGAGGGGGACCGCACCGGCGATCCGAGTGCCGAGGGCCATGCCAGTTTCTCCCCACCTGAATACTTCTGCCGACGAGGGTACCCGCCCCACCTGAGGAGTCGCTGAGTGTGGCCCCCGGCACCGGCCGTCAGAGGTTGCCCCGCCGCTCCTGCTCCCGCTCGATCGCCTCGAACAGGGCCTTGAAGTTGCCCTTGCCGAACCCGAGCGACCCGTGCCGCTCGATCATCTCGAAGAACACCGTCGGCCGGTCGCCCACCGGCTTGGTGAAGATCTGCAACAGGTACCCGTCCTCGTCGCGGTCGACCAGGATGGCGTGCTCCTTGAGCACGTCAATGGGCACCCGCACCGACCCGATCCGCGCCCGCAGCTCCGGGTCCTCGTAGTAGGAGTCGGGCACGTCAAGGAACTCCACCCCCGCCGCCCGCATGGCCTTGACGGTGGTCACGATGTCGTTGGTGGCCAGCGCGATGTGCTGGCAGCCCGGCCCGCCGTAGAACTCCAGGTATTCGTCGATCTGCGACTTCTTCTTCGCGACGGCGGGCTCGTTCAGCGGGAACTTGACCCGGTGGTTGCCGTTGGACACGACCTTGCTCATCAGCGCCGAGTACTCGGTGGCGATGTCGTCGCCGACGAACTCCGCCATGTTCACGAAGCCCATCACGCGGTTGTACCAGTCGACCCAGTAGTCCATCTGTCCCAGTTCGACATTGCCCACACAGTGGTCGATGGCCTGAAACAACCGCTTGGGCGCGTCCGGGGGCCGGGCAACCGCCCCTTCGGCGGCCACATACCCCGGCAGATACGGCCCGTCATACCGAGCCCGATCGACCAGTGTGTGCCGGGTGTGCCCATAGGTCGCGATCGCGGCCACCCGCACCGTCCCGTTCTCATCGGACACATCGTGCGGCTCATCCAGAATGGTCGCCCCCTGCCTGCGCGCGTGCGCGACGCACCGATCCACATCGGGCACCGACAACGCCAGGTCAACCACCCCGTCCCCATGCACCCGGTGGTGGTCGAGCAGCGGACTGGCCGGGTCAACCCCGCCTTTGACCACGAACCGCGCCGACCCCGACTCCAGCACATACGCCTTGTGGTCGCGATTCCCCGTTTCCGGCCCGCTATAGGCGACCAACCGCATCCCGAAAGCGATTTGGTAGAACAGCGCGGTCTGCGTGGCATTGCCCACCACGAACACCACCGCGTCCATCGCGTGCACCGGGAACGGGTCCCGGCTCTCGTCGTAGTCGACCAGCCCGACAAGCTGACGGAGCTGGTCGTAGCTCACCTCGTCCAGCCCTGGCTCACGGTGACCGAGGGTGCCGGTCATGACGTCCTCCTACCTTCGCAGCGGTAAGACGAGCATGTGCCGACCAGTCATCCTGCGCAAGACGGTGTCATTTCACTGGTCATATTGCCTAGTCTGTCCCGACGGACCCTCAACAAAATGGTCACTCTGCCCAGGAGGTACACCCCAGTGCCCAACGACCCCGCCGAAGGCCCCCTGGACGCCTTGGACGCTCTCGACGCCCGCCTCCTGCTCCTCCTCACCGACGAGCCCCGCCTAGGCGTCCTGGAATGCTCAAGGCGCCTAGGAGTAGCCAGGGGAACAGTCCAAGCCCGCCTGGACCGCCTGGACCGGCGTGGCGTCCTCACCGGCTTCCCACCCGCCCTGGACCTGACGGCCATGGGCTACGGCCTAACCGCCTTCGCAGTACTGGAAATCGCCCAGGGCAAACGCACAGAGGTGGCAAACCGCCTAAGAGCGATCAACGAGGTCTGCGAAGTCCACGCCACCACCGGCCAAGGCGACCTCCTAGTCCGCATGGTCGCCAAAGACAACGACGACCTACAACGAGTCATAGACCAGGTAGTAGACGTCGAGTGGGTCAGCAGAACCTCAACCTCAATAGCCCTCTCCACCCCAGTCCCCCCAAGAGTCCGCCCCCTCCTGGAACGCGCCGCCAACCAAACGTAAGAAACGCTCGCCAACTGCTCGATTGGGTGGAGTGGTTTCTCTGGGGGAGAAGGAAGATCGCTAAGCTGGCTCCGCGCGTGTGAGGCCGAAGGCTTCCCACCCGTCTTTCACACGGCGATCTTCCTTCGTAGGGGCCCCAGAGAAACCACTCCACCCAATCGAGCCCCACCGCCCAAACCCCCCCCGGGCATGCGAAGGGCCGGCCCCCACGGAGACCGGCCCTCGCAACAGCATCAGCCGCTATACGGCACAGCCTTGTGCAGAGTCACCTTCTGCGTCTTCCCGTTCGGCAGCTCGTACTCCCGCGTCTCGCCCTCCTTGGCGCCGAGCAGCGCCCGCCCCAGCGGCGACTCCGGCGAGTACACCTCCAGCGCTCCCTCACCGCCGCCCTCTTCACGCGTGGCGAGCAGGAACTGCTCCTCCTCGTCGTCCCCGTCGTAGCGCACCGTCAGCACCATCCCGGGCTCGGCGACGCCGTCGTTGGCGGGGGCCTCGCCGACCTTGGCTCCGCGCAGCAGCTCCTGCAGGTGGCGGATGCGCGCCTCTTGCTGGCCCTGCTCCTCGCGGGCGGCGTGGTAACCCCCGTTTTCCTTGAGGTCACCTTCCTCGCGGCTGGTGTTGATCTTCTGCGCGATGACCGGGCGGTTCTCAATCAGCTCGTCGAGCTCGTGCTTGAGCCGGTTGTAGGCCTCCTGGGTCAACCAGGTCACCTGGGTGTCGCTCACGGTCACCAACTCCTCGTCGTACTCCGGGCCCGTGGTTTCGGGCCAGGCAGTCCCGGGCTTCGTGGGGCGCCCGGAATGGAAAAAACACGGCCCTCCTAGGGGCCGTGCAGGTAGCCGAGGGTAGCACGAACAGGGGTTTCTCTCTGCCCGAAATGTCCGTTTCCCTGCCGTTAAGGCCGCAGTTCACCCCGTTGGCGGCTGATCTGTGGACAAGTAGGCGGGAACCTGGTAAGAGCAACCGAAAACGTCCGCTGTCACCGGCTCGGACGCGCCCCGGATGACCGTCGTCACCCGCACCGACGGCTCGCCCGGCGCGATGTAAACCTCCTTGCGACCGTTCTCCGTGCCGTCAATCCCCCGGACCCGCACGATGCAGACGGCGGGCCGGTCGGGCGTCGTGCGGGTCACGTCGAAGGTCAGCTCCATCCGGTTGTCCGGCTGGTTGCTGAACGCGGTCCGCTGCGCCTCGATCGGCGCGGTCCCCAGGTTCTTGTAGCCGAGATACGCCACCACCCCGCCCGCCAGCAGCCCGCAGACGATCAGCACGAGCAGGGTCCGCGGGGACCGGCGCGCGCGCGTCGACCCATAGCGGCCCTCCGGTAGGGCTCGACCGGCCACGGTCATCGCGGGGACCTCCTGGGGGCGGTTGTCCGACCGGTGGGAACAATGGGCCCCGCCGGGGGCGTTCGACTATCCGGGTCGAGTATCCGCCGCGTGCGGAGTCCACGTATCAGGAGGGGGCCGAGAGAGGTCATGGCCGAGAAGCTGCGTTTGATGGCGGTCCACGCCCACCCGGACGACGAGTCGAGCAAGGGCGCCGCGACGATGGCCCGCTACGTGGCCGAGGGGCACGAGGTCATGGTGGTGACCTGCACCGGCGGCGAGCGCGGCGACATCCTCAACCCGGCCATGGACCGCCCGGACGTCGCCGAGGACATCCCGGCCGTCCGCAGGCAGGAGATGGCCAAGGCCGCCGAGATCCTGGGCGTGCAACACCGTTGGCTCGGCTTCGTGGACTCCGGCCTGCCCGAGGGCGACCCCAAGCCGCCGCTGCCCGAGGGCTGCTTCGCGCTGGTGCCGCTGGAGGAGTCCGTGCCTCGGCTGGTCGAGGCCGTCCGCGAGTTCAAGCCGCACGTGATCATCACCTACGACGAGAACGGCGGCTACCCGCACCCCGACCACATCCGCTGCCACGAGGTCTCGGTCGCGGCGTTCGACGCCGCTGGCGACCCGGAGCGCTACCCGGAGGCCGGGGAGCCCTGGACCCCGCTCAAGCTGTACTACTCGCACGGCTTCTCCCGCGCCCGCCTGGTCGCCATGCACGAGGCGGTCATCGCCGCGGGCCTGGAGTCCCCGTACACCGAGTGGCTGGAGAACTGGCCAGCCGACCGCGGCGACATCGCCCACCGGGTCACCACCCGCGTCGAGTGCGCCGACTACTTCGAGGTCCGCGACGCCGCCCTCCTGGCCCACGCCACCCAGATCGATCCGGAGAGCCGCTGGTTCGCCGTCCCGCTGGACATCCAGCGCGCGGTGTGGCCCTATGAGGAGTACGAACTCGTCCGCTCCCTGGTGGACAGCACTCTGCCCGAGGACGACCTGTTCTCCGGCATCAGCGAGAAGGTGTCCCTGTGATCGAGCTGACCGGTCCGGACCTCTCGGCCACGGTGCCGATGGTCCTGACCCAGACGCAGCCGCCCCCGCCGCGCCCAGCCGACCCCGGCGGCCAGGGCGAGGACTTCGGCAAGTCCAGCCCGCTGGGCTTTCTGATCCTGGTCCTGTTCTTCGTGGCCGTGGCGTTCCTGATTCGCTCCATGACCAAGCACCTCAAGCGCCTCCCAGCGAGCTTCGACCCGCCCGAGGACGACAAGAAGACCGCCTGAGCCGTGCCCCGGAGCCCCCACCCGCCCGCGGGTGGGGGCTCCGGCACATTCACAGGCGGGGGTCGACGGGTTCGGATTCGAGGGCGAGGATCGCGAAGACGCACTCGTGGACGCGCCACAGCGGCTCGCCGCGGGTGACGCGGTCGAGGGCTTCGAGGCCGAGCGCGTATTCGCGCAGGGCTTGGGAGCGTTTGTGGCCCAGTTTGCGGTCGCGCAGCCGCGCCAGGTTGTCCGGTTCGGTGTAGTCGGGGCCGTAGATGAGGCGCAGGTACTCGCGGCCGCGGACTTTGACGCCGGGCTGAACCGGTTTGCGGCCCGCGCGGACCAGGTTGGCCGCCGGTTTCACCACCATGCCTTCGCCGCCCGCCTCGGTCAGGTCCTCCCACCAGCGGATACCCGCGGCGACCGACTCCGGGTCCGCGGTGTCCACCGCGAGGGTTCGGGTGGGGGTGAACAGGTCGGGGTCCGCCGCGCGCAGCCGCTCGGCGACCGTCAGGTGCCAGGTGTGCGGGCGGTCGTGGAAGGTGGCGCCCTCGGCCGCCAAGAGCTGGAACGGGGCCAGGCGGACACCGTCCAGACCGGCGGTCGGCCAGCAGTAGCGGCGGTAGGCGGTGCGGAAGGCGGCGACGTTCGCCGCGCGGGATTCCGTGCGCGCCACCAGGTCCGCGACGGGCACGCCTCGGTCGGCGGCGGCGGACAGCGCCGACAGGGCTACCGGCAGGGCGGATTCGGCCGCCGCGCCCACCGACGCGTACTGCGACGTGATCAGCTCGCCCGCTTTGGCGCTCCACGGCAGCAGTTCCGCGTCGAGCAGCAGCCAATCGGTGCCCAACTCGTCCCACAGGCCCGCCGCGGCCGCGCGGACGCGGGTGAGCAGCCGCGCGGTCAGGGCGGCGTCGAAGAACGGGCGGCCGGTGCGGGTGTGCACGGCGCCGTCGCCCTCGATGCCGAAGCGGCGCGGGGCCACCTCCGGGTCGCGGGTGACCAGGACGACGGCGCGGGAGCCCATGTGCTTCTCCTCGCACAGCACGGGAATGCCGCCGAAACCGGCGAACGCCTCCCGTGGGTGCTCCAGCACGGTCCCGTCCGGACGCGTCTCCGCGGGGGCCATCGTCGGCGGCAGGTACAGCAGCCAGCGCGGGTCCACCGCGAACCGGCTCATCACCTCCAGCGCCGCCGCGGCCTGCTCGCCGCGCACCGTGACCTGGCCCAGCACAGCGGTTTCCACCACGCGCTTGCCGACGACGTCGCTCAGCGCGAGGGCGGTCGGCTCGCGGTCGGCGACCGGCTCCGGGGCCAGCGGGCGCACCGGCTCGTACCAGACCTCGTGCGCCTTCACCGACACCACTTCGCGCTCCGGGTACCGCAGCGCGGTGAGCTTGCCGCCGAACACACACCCGGTGTCCAGGCACATAGTTCCGTTGACCCACTCGGCTTCCGGCACCGGTGTATGTCCATACAGGACTGTCGCGCTACCGCGGTAGTCGTTCGCCCACGGATACCGCACCGGCAGGCCGTACTCGTCGGTCTCGCCGGTGGTGTCGCCATAGAGCGCGAAGGCACGCACTCGGCCGGACGCGCGGCCGTGGTAGCGCTCCGGCAGGCCCGCGTGCGCGACGACGAGCTTGCCGCCGTCGAGCACGTAGTGCCCGATCAGCCTGTCGCAGAAGGCTTCCACCCGCGCGCGGTACTCGGCGGGCTCCTCGGCTAGCTGCGCCAGCGACTCGCCTAGGCCGTGCGCGACGGTGACCTTCTTGCCGCGCAACGCCCGCACGAGTTTCTGCTCGTGGTTTCCGCACACCGCCAGCGCCGTGCCAGCCTCGACCATCCCCATCGCCAGCCGCAGCACGCCCGGGGTGTCCGGGCCGCGGTCGACCAGGTCGCCGACGAACACCACGCGCCTGCCCAGCGGGTGCCGCGCGCCGACCGCGCGCCCGTCCGCGTCCCGGTCGATCGCGTAGCCCAGGGCGTCCAGCAGCTCCTCCAACTCCGCGCGGCAGCCGTGCACGTCGCCGATCACGTCGAACGGGCCGGTCTCGCCGCGCAGATCGTTGCGCAGCGGCTCGACCACGATCCGCGCCGAGTCCACTTCGGACTCGTCCGAGAGCACGTGCACGTGCCGGAAACCCTCGCGCCGCAACGAGCCCAGCGAGCGCCGCAGCTCGGACACGTGCCGCTTGACCACCCGCGCGCCGAAGTCGCGGTCCGGGCGCTCGGCGTTGCGCCGCACGCACGTCGACTCCGGCAGGTCCAGCACGATCGCCACCGGCAGCACGTCGTGCTCGCGGGCGAGCCGCACGAGCTGCGCGCGCGGCTCCCGCTGCGTGTTCGTCGCGTCCACGACCGTAATTCGCCCTGCGGCCAAGCGTTTCCCGGCCACGTAGTGCAGCGCCTCGAACGCGGGCACGGTCGCGGACTGGTCGTTCTCGTCGTCGCTGACCAAGCCGCGGAAGTAGTCGCTGGACAGGACCTGCGTCGGCAGGAAGTGCTTGCGCGCGAAGGTCGATTTGCCCGAGCCCGAGGCGCCGATGAGCACCACGAGCGCCATGTCGGGAATGGCCAGGTCCATCACGCCTCCTTGCGGGAGAACAGAGCGAGCTGCGTCGGCGGGCCGAGGTCCGGGTCTTCCGGTCCGACCGGGGAAAACCGGACCGTGTAGCCGCGCCGCCCGGCGACCGCGTCGGCCCACTCGCGGAACTCCGCGCGGGTCCACTCGAACCGGTGGTCGGGGTGCCGTGCCTGCCCGGCGGGCAGCGCGGGGAACAGCGCGTTGTACTCCACGTTCGGCGTGGTCACCACGATATGCGCGGGCCTCGCGGTACCGAACACGGCCCGTTCCAGCGCAGGCAGCCTGTTCGGGTCTACGTGCTCGACGACCTCCATCAGCACCGCCGCGTCGTAGCCCGCCAGCGACGGGTCGGTGTAGGTCAGCGATGACTGCCGCAGCGTGAGCCGCTCGCGCGTGCGGTCGGGCAGCCGGTCCAGGCCCAGCCGCCGCTCCGCCGCGGCCAGCGCGCCCGAGGACACGTCGGTTCCGACGATCTCGGTGAACGACGGGTCGGCCAGCAGGTCGCGCAACAGCGCCCCGCCGCCGCAGCCCAGGTCGAGCACCCGCCGCGCGCCGACCTCGCGCAGCGCGGCGAGCACCGCCTGTCGACGGGGGACGGCCAGCGGCGCCGGGGTGTTCACGGGTTCTGTCCGGGCGTCGTCCGAAGCGGACGCCCCGCCAGATGCGGCCACCGGCTCCGCCAAGGCGTTGTCCAGGCTTTCCGCGCTCGTTTCGTCCAGTTCGGCGAGCCGCGCCAGCGCCGTGCGCACGTATCCGCCCTGGTGAGCGAGGTAGCGGGCGCTGATCAGATCGCGCTCGGGGTGCCCGGCGAGCCAGCCAGCGCCCGCGCGCAGCAGCTTCTGGACCTCGTCCTCGGCGACCCAGTAGTGCTTGGTGTCGTCCATCACCGGCAGCAGCACGTACAGGTGCTTGAGCGCGTCGGCCACCCGCGCCTCCCCGTCGAGCCGCAGATCCAGGTAGCGCGAGTCGCCCCAGTCGGGGAACTCGGGGTCCAGCGGCACCGGCCGCGCGTCGACCCGCCAGCCCAGCGGCGCGAACAGCCGCTCCGCGAGCGCCGCCCCGCCCCGGCACGAGGTCGCCGGGACCCGGATGGACAACGGAATCGGCTGCTTGGCCAGCTCCGGTCGGGCGTCGCAGCGGCCGGTCATGGCCGTGCGGAACACCGCGGCCAAGGCCACCGCGAGCTGCGACCCAGCCGCGTACGGGCGGTCGGTGACGTGCTGCCCGTCGCGTGGCCGCTCGACCGGGTCGACCTCCACCAGCAGCGCGACCGTGCACACGTCCTCGTCGGCGGCGGGGTAGAACACGTGGGCCGCGCCCGCGGCGGTCGAGAACGCCTGCGCCTTCTCCGGATGCTTGAACAGCAGGTAACCCAGATCGGTCGCGGGCCGGATGGTCGTGGTCAGGGTCAGCAGCACCGGGGAAGTGTCGCGCACCGCCGTGCCCGGCCACACTCGATTTGAGAGGCTGGTGCCATGGCGAACCGGCTCAAGGACTCCACCAGCCCCTACCTGCTCCAGCACGCCGACAACCCGGTCGACTGGTGGGAGTGGGGCCAGGCGGCGTTCGCCGAGGCCGCCCGCCGCGACGTGCCGGTGCTGCTGTCGATCGGCTACGCGGCCTGCCACTGGTGCCACGTGATGGCGCACGAGTCGTTCGAGGACCCGGACGTGGCCGCGATGATGAACGAGATGTTCGTCAACATCAAGGTCGACCGCGAGGAACGCCCCGACGTCGACGCCGTCTACATGACCGCGACCCAGGCGATGACCGGCCACGGCGGCTGGCCGATGACCTGCTTCCTCACCCCGGCCGCCGAACCGTTCCACTGCGGCACCTACTTCCCGCCTGTCCCGCACCCCGGGATGCCCTCGTTCCGGCAGGTGCTCACGGCCGTGCACCAGGCGTGGTCGTCTGGCGACCCGCAGGTCCGGGAAGCCGGGGCGCGGGTCGTGGCCGAACTGGGCACGACCGCGACACCACTGCGTGAGTCCCCTGTGGACAGTGCGGCGCTTGCGGGCGCGGCGGCGTCGCTGCTGGGCCAGTACGACCGGGCAAACGGCGGTTTCGGTGGCGCGCCGAAGTTCCCGCCCACCATGGTGCTGGAGTTCCTGCTGCGCCACCA
This sequence comes from Actinokineospora sp. NPDC051303, assembly GCF_055586285.1. Taxonomy (NCBI): domain Bacteria; kingdom Bacillati; phylum Actinomycetota; class Actinomycetes; order Pseudonocardiales; family Pseudonocardiaceae; genus Actinokineospora; species Actinokineospora sp. NPDC051303. The sequence goes on along the minus strand of NZ_JBVJIN010000013.1, from coordinate 73,646 downwards.
CGAGCGCACCGGCTCGGTCGAAGCGCTGTCCATTGTGGAGGGATCGGCGCGGGCGATGGCCGACGGCGGCCTCAACGACCAGCTCGCGGGCGGCTTCGCCCGGTACAGCGTGGACGCCGCCTGGGTCGTGCCGCACTTCGAGAAGATGCTGTACGACAACGCTTTGCTGCTGCGCCTCTACGCACACCTGGCCCGCCGCACCGGCATCGGCCGCTACCGCGAGGTGACCGAGGAGACCGCCCGGTTCCTGCTCACCGACCTCGTCACCCCCGAAGGCGGTTTCGCCGCGTCGCTGGACGCCGACACCGAAGGCGTCGAGGGCCTCACCTACGTCTGGACGCCCGCGCAACTCACCGCCGTCCTCGGCCCCGACGACGGCCCGTGGGCGGCCGACCTGCTCGGCGTCACCGAAGACGGCACCTTCGAGCACGGCACGTCCACTCTCCGCTTCCAACGCGAAGTCGAGGACGTGCCCCGCTGGCAGCGAATCAAGGCGGCGCTGACCGCCGCCCGCGCCGAACGCCCCCAACCGGCCCGCGACGACAAGGTCGTCACCGCGTGGAACGGCCTGGCCATCGCCGCCCTGGCCGAAGCAGGCCTCGCGCTGGCCGAGCCCACCTGGGTCGCCGCCGCCGAACGCGCAGCCGACCTGCTGCTCCGCCTGCACTTGGCCGACGGCAGGCTCCGCCGCACATCCCGCAATGGCGCGGTCGGCGGCGCGGCCGGGGTGCTGGAGGACTACGGCTGCCTGGCCGAGGGCCTGCTGGTTCTGCACCAGGCCACCGCCCACCCCCGCTGGCTCGACGCTGCGTGCGACCTGCTCGACACCGCCCTGGCCCACTTCGCCGACCCCACCACCCCCGGCGCGTATCACGACACAGCCGATGACGCCGACGCCCTGGTCTGGCGCCCCAGCGACCCCGGCGACAACGCCAGCCCCTCCGGCGCCTCGGCGTTGGCGGGCGCCCTGCTGCTCGGCTCGGCCTTGGCGGGCGTCGACCGCGCCGGAACATACCGGGCGGCGGCGGAGCAGGCCGTCGCCCGCGCGGGCCTGCTGGCCGCCCGCGCCCCCCGGTTCGCCGGACACTGGCTCACCGTCGCCGAGGCACTGGCCCAGGGCCCGGTCCAGGTGGCCGTCGTCGGCCCCGCCGACGATCGCGCCCCACTGGTCGCCACGGCCATCCACCACGCCCACGGCGGCGCGGTGATCGTCGCGGGCGAGCCCGACCAGACCCCACTGCTGGCCGACCGCCCCCTGGTCGACGGCCAGCCCGCGGCCTATGTGTGCCGCGGATACGTCTGCGACCGCCCCGTGACGACAGTGGACGAGCTGGTCGCCGCCCTCACCTGATCCGCTCCTCGCGAACACCCTCCCGCTTACTCGCGGACCGGCGTAACTTGAGTAGAGAGGTAATCATGTAATCAAGGAGCCCGACATGCGCAAGCACTGGAACACCCGGGGTTGGCAGCAGTCCGACCTCCCACCCGCCGACGCCGCCGCCGCCTGGTTCTCCGGCCGCCTCCCCGACAGCTGGTTCACCGACGCCCCCACCGTCACCGTCGACCGCGAAGAAATCCTCGTCGTCGGCACCCTCCCCGCCCTGGACACCGACCACCCCGACGCCGCGGCCCGAGCCGCGGCCGAATCCGGCCGCATCGCCCGCTTCCGCGAAGACACCCGCGAAGAACGCATCGAAATCGCCCGCCAAGCCGAACACCGCTACCGCCGCAAAGTCGCCTGGGGCGCCCGGCAGGGAGACACCGAGGAACTTTTCACCACCCTCTCCGCCCCCGTGATGACCCGCCTCCGCCAACCAGAACGCCTGGTCCTCGACACCCTGGTCGACGCAGGCGTAGCCCGCTCCCGCTCGGACGCCCTGGCCTGGACCGTCCGCCTGGTCGGCGCCCACGCCGAGGAATGGCTGACTGAACTACGGGAGGCCATGAGCAAGGTCGACGACCTCCGAGCCAAGGGCCCCGAGGTCTAATCTTCAGCCCCGCCCATCCTCACCAGATCGCCCAACTACTCCTTTCGAGCCCCCCACCCACGTCCCCCACCCGTGTCGACCACCACCCGCTGTACCCCGGACACCGAGTTATCCACAGGCACGCTTCACCCTCTTCCCCCGCTCTGACCTGCGGCGATAGACTGGAGCGGGGTCAGCCCCCAGGGTGGGTGGGGTTTTGTTGTGGGGCTGTGGGGCGGCGCAAGCAGTCGTTGCGGGGTTCGGTTGGAGCGGTCGGCTGTCTTTGTTGGGCCCGCTCGCGAACGAGCAACGCCCACCCGGATGCTCGATGGGACCAAACAGCGAACCGAACCCGAGTACCTGCCAGGCCGAACCGAGGCTCGCCAGGTGCTCGATGGGGTGGAGTGGTTTCTTCGGGGGAGAAGGAAGATCGCTAAGCTGGCTGCGCGTGTGAGGCCGAAGGCATCCCATCCATCTTTCACACGGCGATCTTCCTTCATAGGGGCCCCGAAGAAACCACTCCACCCCATCGAGCAGACAACGCCAAGAAAGCTCACGAATACATCGAAAACCAAATAGCCACATAATGACACACAGCCGCCAAAACAGTAGCGGCATGAAAAAACTCATGATGCCCAAAAACCCCAGGCCAAGGATTAGGCCATTTGGTGGCATAAAACACCGCGCCAACCGTATAGAACAATCCCCCAGTCAGCAGCAGCACCAACGCCGCCACCCCAGCGTTCGCCAACAGCTGAGGCAGCACAAACACCGCCACCCAGCCCAGAGCGATATAGATCGGCGTCCCCAACCATCGCGGCGCGTGCGGCCACAGCAGCTTCAACGCCACCCCAGCAAGCGCCCCACCCCACACCACGCCGAGCACGATGTACCCGGTCGGCTGATCCATGGCGAGCAGGGAAAACGGCGTATAAGTGCCCGCGATGAACAAAAAGATCATCGAATGGTCGAGTCGCTTCATCCACGTTCGCGCCCGTTCCGTGACCCACCACCGCCGGTGATAAAGCGCGCTCACGCCGAACAGCCCGAGCACGGTCACCCCGTACACCGCGGTAGCCAGCGCGGCGGTAGCCGACACCGTCAGCGCCAATGCGAACAATGTCGTCCCCGTAATCAGGGACACGAAGAAGGACCACAAGTGGATGACGCCGCGCATTCGCGGCTTCGTGGAACCGGCGGACGCCCCGGTCATGGTCGCGGCAGGCACGCCACCGAGGCTACGACAATGGACAGGTCGCGGCCGGACGGCTGTGACCCGGGTCGCATGTTAACTCCAGCCGACGACCTCGCGGTGCTCCACGGCCAGGCAGCGGTCCACCACCACGGCCAGCCCGGCGTCGGACGCGAGCCGGGCCGCGCGTTCATCGATCACGCCCAGTTGCAGCCACAGCGCCCCGGCACCCACCGCAACGGCTTCCGTCGCGACCGCCAAGGCGTGTTCGGGCCGCCGGAAGACGTCCACGATGTCGATGTGCTCGCGCACGTCGGCGAGCGAGGCGTACGCGGGCAGGCCCTCCCACTCCGTCAGCCCCGGGTTGACGGGGAACACGGTCAGGCCGCTCGCCCGCAGGTAGCGCGCGACGCCGTGGCTGGGGCGGGTCGGGTCGGCGCTGAGGCCGACGACGGCGACCGTGCGGGATTCGCGGACCAGGCGTTCGATGACGTCGAGGTCCTGCCATATCGGATCGATGCCGGTTCGGTGCACGTCCCCAGTGTGCGCCTGTTCCGGGGGCGGCGGCGTACCCTCGTTGGCCGTGAGTCTTCGCAGGCGCGTAGCCGACGTCGTTTATGGCCTCTACGAGAAGCGACTGCTCCACCAGGCGGGCGGCCAAACACCCCGGCATGTGGGTGTGATGCTCGACGGCAACCGCCGGTGGGCGCGGGAAGCCGGGTTCGCCGACGTCAACGACGGGCACCGGGTGGGCGCGCGGCGCATCGCCGACCTGCTCGGCTGGTGCGACGCGGTCGGGGTCGAGGTGGTGACCCTGTGGTTGCTGTCCACCGACAACCTCAACCGCGACGAGGCCGAGCTGGCGCCGCTGCTGGAGATCATCGGCGACGTCGTGGACGAGCTCGCCGAGCCGGAGGCGCCGTGGCGGCTGCGGATCATCGGCGCCCTCGACATCCTGCCCGCCGACACCGCGTCCCGGCTCTCGGCGGCGGCGGGCCGGGCGGCGGGCCGCACCGGGATGCAGGTGAACATCGCGGTCGGCTACGGCGGCAGGCGCGAGATCGCCGACGCCGTGCGCAAGCTGCTGCAGCAGCACGCCGAGGCGGGCACCACCATCGAGGAACTGGCCGAGGTCCTCGACGTCGATCACATCGCCGAGCACCTCTACACCTCCGGGCAGCCCGACCCGGACCTGGTCATCCGCACCTCCGGCGAGCAGCGGCTGTCCGGGTTCCTGCTCTGGCAGTCCGCGCACTCGGAGTTCCACTTCTGCGAGGCGTACTGGCCGGACTTCCGGCGCACCGACTTCCTGCGCGCCCTGCGGGCGTACGGCATCCGGCACCGCCGCTTCGGCTCCTAGGGCCTGTCTCGCAGTACCGGCACACGCCAGCCGCGCCGGTACTGCGATACAGGCCCTAAGTCACCGTTCGGACACGAACGGCTGATGCCGCTGGTCACGCGGCGTGGTATGTGGACGGTCGGGTCACACGTGGCGGCGACATGACGCGGTGATGACGAATCCGAAAATCACCTGTGTGGCTGCCTGCCGTTTGTCAGACCACGCAGGTAGCTTGCGAAGTGTCGGGCCGTGTCCAAGGCGGTCCGGCCCGGGAGGCCCTGGTCGTGAGCATGACGATCGCGAGGGGGCCGGCACCCGGCCCTCGTGGGACGCGAGGTGGACGTCGGTAGCCCCGGCGCCCGCCTTCAGCGACCAACCAGGGCCTGGTGCCCGGCCCACCGAGGAGCGGATGCGGTGCCGCGTCCGCAAGGGAGTTGCCGTGACCGCTTCGCGTTCGTCCAGGCGCACTGCCGGCCTTTCCTCAGGCTCGACCAGCACCGCATCTCAGGAGGCCGACCCAGCCAGGCGCACCTACGTCCTCGACACCTCCGTCCTGCTGTCGGACCCCTGGGCGCTGACCAGGTTCGCCGAGCACTCGGTGGTGATCCCGCTGGTCGTGGTCAGCGAGCTGGAGGGCAAGCGACACCACCCCGAACTGGGCTGGTTCGCCCGGGAGACGCTGCGGCTGCTCGATGACCTCCGGCTCGCCCACGGCAGGCTCGACAAGCCGATCCCCATCGGCGACCACGGCGGCACCCTGCACATCGAGCTCAACCACTCCGACCCGTCAGTCCTCCCGGCTGGGTTCCGCACCGACGGCAACGACGCCCGCATCCTCGCCTGCGCGCTGAACCTCGCCGCCGAGGACCTCGCGGTCACCCTGGTCACCAAGGACATCCCGCTGCGGGTCAAAGCGGGCGCCGTCGGCCTGGACGCCGACGAGTACCGAGCGGGCGAGGTCGCCCCATCCGGCTGGACCGGCATCACCGACCTCGACGTCCCCCAGGCCGCCGTCGACGCCCTGTTCAGCGCCGACGACAGCACCATCGACCTGGCCGACTTCGGTGTCGACGGCCCACTGGACCTGCCCTGCAACACCGGCCTGCGCCTGCTCGCCGGTTCCAGCAGCGCCCTGGGCCGGGTCACCGCCGACAAGCAGGTCAGGCTCGTCCGCGGCGACCGAGAGGCCTTCGGCCTGCACGGCCGCTCGGCTGAGCAGCGCATCGCCCTCGACCTCCTGCTGGACCCCGAGGTCGGCATCGTCTCCCTGGGCGGCCGGGCGGGCACCGGCAAGTCGGCCCTGGCCCTGTGCGCTGGCCTGGAGGCGGTCATGGAACGCGGTCTGCACCGCCGCGTGATCGTCTTCCGCCCCATGTACGCGGTCGGCGGCCAGGACCTGGGCTACCTACCGGGCTCCGAGAGCGAGAAGATGCAACCTTGGGCCCAAGCGGTGTTCGACACCCTGGGTGCCCTAGTCAGCAAGCCCGTGATCGATGAGGTCCTGGACCGAGGAATGCTGGAAGTCCTCCCCCTGACCCACATCCGCGGCCGCTCCCTGCACGACAGCTTCGTGATCGTGGACGAGGCCCAGTCCCTGGAGCGCAACGTCCTGCTGACGGTCCTCTCCCGCCTGGGCTCCGGCTCCCGAGTGGTCCTAACCCACGACGTCGCCCAACGAGACAACCTCCGAGTAGGCCGCTACGACGGCGTGGCAGCGGTGATCGAAAAACTCAAGGGCCACCCCCTTTTCGCCCACGTCACCCTCACCCGCTCGGAGCGCTCCCCGATCGCGGCCCTGGTGACCGAAATGCTGGAGGACCACACCCCCTGACCCGGCAGCCGGGCTGGCGGCCCCCAGCCACCAGCCCGGCCCCAGGTCCACACCAGGCCATCCGGGCGGCCCATCCGGCAGGGCTGTCACTGCCGCAGGAACTCACGCTCCTACCAGCAGGAACTCGACCCTGCCAGGTGCTCGATGGGGTGGAGTGGTTTCTTCGGGGGAGAAGGAAGATCGCTAAGCTGGCTGCGCGTGTGAGGCCGTAGGCTTCCCACCCGTCTTTCACACGGCGATCTTCCTTCGTAGGGGCCCCGGAGAAACCACTCCACCCCATCGAGCAGACAACACGAAGAGCGCAGCAGCTCAGTCGAGAGCCCGCCGCAAGAACCCCTTAATCCCGATCCCCCCAAACACAAGCCCCGCCGCAACGAGAACCACCAAACTCACCCAGACCGGAATATGCGGCACCTGCGGCGCCACCTCAGCCCGCATCGCCTCACTGAAATACGTCAACGGGTTCAGCGCGCACACAACCTGAAACCACCGCAGATGCTCCAACCCCACCCAGGGAAACTGCGTGGAGCCAGTGAACATGATCGGCATCAGAATCACCGCGAACATGATGTTGATCCGCCGCGGCGGCACCGAAGTCCCGATAGTCATCCCGATAGCGGCTCCGACCAGCGAGCCCAAGACGATGATCAGCCCCACCGGCAGCCATGTAGACGCAGGCCAGTGCACGTCATCGAGGATCAGGAAGCCGATCGGGATCATCACCACCGCCGCGACGATGCCGCGAAGGGCACCGAAGAGCATTTTCTCCACCGCGACCCAGGAGATCGGCATCGGTGCGAGCAGGCGGTCCTCGATCTCGCGGGTCCAGGAGAAGTCGAGGATCAGCGGCATGGTGGTGTTCTGCAGCGCGCCGAGGAAGCCGTTGAGGGCGACGATGCCGGGCAGCAGGATCGCCGCGTAGTCGGCGCCGACGTAGCCGAGGCTGGTCAGGACCTTGCCGAAGATGAACAGGGTGAAGAACGGCTGCACGAGCACCTGCGCCAGGAACGACGGCAGTTCCCGCCCGGTGACGAACACGTCGCGCCACAGGACCGAGTTGAACGTGCGCACGGCGGTGGTCATCGCAGCTCCCGGCCGGTCAGGTGGATGAAGACGTCTTCCAGGCTGGGCGTGCCGATGGACAGGTCGGTGACCTCGCAGGCGGTGTCGCCGAGGACGCGCAGCACGGCGGGCAGGATCACGGCGGGCTCCAGCCCGGTGTAGAGCCGGAACTGGCCGCCCGTCGTGTCCGCCGCGGACGGCCCAGGCGGCGGTCCGGATGGCTCGCCTGCGGCGATCCGCTCGACTCGCTCCACGCCGCCGATCCCGGTCAGGGCCTGCTCGACCACGGCGGCGTCGGTTCCGCCCAGGTTCACCGAGACGCCGACCGTGGTGCTGCCGGGCAGGCCCTTGGTCAGCGCGGCGGGGGTGTCGAGGGCGAGCAGCCTGCCGTGGTCCACGATGCCGACGCGGTCGCACAGCTTCGCGGCCTCGTCCATGTCGTGGGTGGTCAGCACGACGGTGACGCCCTCGTCGCGCAGGTCCTTGACGCGGTCGTGGACGAACAGGCGGGCCTGCGGGTCAAGGCCGGTGGACGGCTCGTCGAGGAACATGACCTTCGGCCGGTGCATCAGCGCGCGGGCGATCATGACCCGCTGCGCCTGGCCGCCGGAGACGAGGTCGATCCGGTCCTTGGCGCGGTCGGCCAGGCCCATCCGGTCGAGGATCTCGTCGGCGAGTGCGTTGCGCTCCGCGCGGCCGACCCCGTGGTAGGCGGCGTGGAACAGCAGGTTCTGCCGGATGTTCAGCGACCGGTCGAGGTTGTTGCGCTGCGGCACCACGGCGAGCGCCTGCCGGGCTCTCGTCGCGTCCCTCACCACGTCGACGCCGTGCACCAGAGCGGTTCCCGACGTCGGCAGCACCCGCGTCGTCAGCACCCCGATGGTGGTCGTCTTGCCCGCGCCGTTGGGCCCGAGCAGGCCGAACACCTCGCCGGACTCGACGGTGAAGCTCAGGCCGTCGACCGCGGGTTTGGGGTTCTTCTTGTACAGCTTGACAAGGTCCGTGACCTCGACTGCTCTCACGACGCAACCATATGCGCGTCGTCAACGGTTTTCACCCGAAACTCACCAACCGCTGGGCAACGGCCGCCCTTCGGCGAACCCGGCGGCCGACTGCACGCCGACGACGGCCCGCTCGTGGAACTCGGCCAGGTCACGCGCGCCCGCGTAGGTGCACGCCGACCGCACGCCGGAGCAGATCGCGTCCAACAGGTCCTCCACCCCCGGCGCGAGCGGGTCGAGCCGCATCCGCGACGACGAGATGCCCTCCTCGAACAGCGCCTTGCGGGCCCGGTCGAACCCGCTGTCGGCGCGGGTGCGCGCGGTGACGGCCCGTTTGGACGCCATGCCGAACGACTCCTTGTACGGCCTGCCCTGCTCGTCGCGCTGCAGGTCGCCGGGGGACTCGTAGGTGCCCGCGAACCACGACCCGACCATCACGCTCGCCGCGCCAGCCGCCAACGCCAGCGCCACGTCCCGCGGATGCCGCACACCGCCGTCCGCCCACACGTGTTTGCCTAGCTCTCGGGCTTGTTCGGCGCACTCGGCCACGGCGGAGAACTGCGGCCTGCCGACGCCGGTCATCATCCGGGTCGTGCACATCGCGCCCGGCCCTACGCCGACCTTCACCACGTCCGCGCCCGCCTCGACCAGGTCGCGCACCCCGTCGGGGGTCACCACGTTGCCCGCCACCACCGGCACCAGCGGGTCTACCGACCGCACCGCGCGCAGGGCGGCGAGCATCTTCTCCTGGTGCCCGTGCGCGGTGTCCACGACCAGCGTGTCCACCCCGGATTTCAACAGCGCCGCCGCCTTCGCCGCGACGTCCCCGTTGACCCCGACCGCCGCGGCCACCCGCAACCGGCCGTCCGCGTCGAGCGCCGGGGTGTAGATCCCCGCTCGCAGCGCCCCGACCTCGGTCAACACCCCGGCGAGCCGCCCATCGGCGTCGACCGCCAGCGCGATCTTCGCCGACCGCCCGTGCACCGCGTCGAACACAGCCCTTGGCGGGGTGTCCACCGGAAGCGTGACGATCTCCGGGTCAGCCACCTCACTCAACCGAGTGAACCGGTCCACTCCGAGACACGCCGCCTCGTTCACCACCCCGGTCGGCCGCCCGTCCGCGTCGACCACCACGACCGCGCCGTGCGCCCGCTTGGGCAACAGGTTCATCGCGTCGGCCACCGCGTCGCCCCCGGTGAGCACCAGCGGCGTGTCCCACACGGTGTGCCGGGACTTCACCCAGCCCACGATGCCCCCGACCACCTCGGGGTCCACATCCTGCGGCAACACCACCAGCCCACCGCGGCGGGCCACGGTCTCGGCCATCCGCCGCCCCGCCACGGCGGTCATATTGGCCACGACCACCGGGATCGTGGCGCCAGTTCCGTCCAATGTGGACAAATCAACATCGAACCGACTCTCAACGGCCGACCTCCCCGGCATCAGGAAGACGTCGTCGTAGGTGAGATCGTGGTCCGGCTGCCCGTGGTAGAAGCGCACCGATTCACCGTACGGCCTCACCCCTGCCCCGGCGAGCCCCCGAAGCCCCTACCGCGCCTGGGCGTTGTGGCCGTTCACCAATGCCCCAATCGGGTGGAAGGCGTCACGTTGTCCACAGATTCCCTACCCCAATCGTGTTTCGACAGGCGAGTTATCCACAGTTTTCGCGACCCTCTTTCTCGCCCTGACCTGCGCCGATAGGATGGAACAGGGCTCGACCCCAGGGGGTGTCCCTATGTGGTTGTCAAGCCGCGACTAGGGCGGAACAGTCTTGGGGTGCCGGTAGTTAGGTCTTGTTGCGGAGCATCGCGGACAGGACGTCGCAGCGGCGCCGGGCCAGGCAGATCAGTGCGGCGTTGTGTTTCTTGCCCTCGGCTCTCTTTCGGTCGTAGTGGGCCTTGCTGGTGGGGTCGGCCAGCGCGGCGAACGCGGCCAGGTAGAACGCTCGTTTGAGTTTGCGGTTGCCGGTGCGGGCGGGGTGTTCGTCCTTGGTCGAGGAGCCGGAGCCGGGGGTGACCGGGGCGATGCCAGCGTATGCGGCCTGGTGAGCGGAGGACTTGGATGCTGGGGCGTCGCCGATTTCGAGCAGGGTGCGGGCGGCGGTCCTGACTCCGGTGCCGGGCATCGAGGTCCGGACCGGCGGCAAGAGGGTGCGTATCGAGGATTTCCTCGACCTCGGTGGTGACTTGTTCGCGTTGCGCCAGAACGGTTTTCAGGCTGTCGGCGAGTCGGGGCGGCACGGTGTCGGCCAGGGCGTCGTCGCCGACGTCGACTGGGCGCGGTGTGTGGGGCAGCGAGCGGGCGGCGTCGGCGATGACGAACGCGTCCCGGGCGTCGGTCTTCGCTCGGCCCGGGTAGAGGTCGGCGATACGGTGCATGGCTGGCCCGGGCAGGTAGGCCACCTGGTGACCGGCCGCACGGGCCACGGCGATCGGCAACGCCCTGATTGTGGCGGGTTGATCGACCACCACCAGCAGCGGCCCGTGCGTGGCGAGCTTGTCGAGCAACGCTCGCAGCTTCGGTTCGCTGTTGGGCGTCTGCGTGTCGTGCAGCCGTTTGCCTGCGGGGTCCAGGTCGACGGCGTGGTGCTCGCCCTTGCGGACATTCAGGCCGAGGAACACCTGGTAACCGCTGGTCATCTGTCATGCCGGAAGGGGTCAGGGCGGTGTCTTGCCGGTGCGGGAAGCGGGGCGGCTCAGCGGCCGGGCAGGAGCGCGCGGACGGTGTCGATGGTGTCGGCGTCGGCGGGGGCCTTGTCGGGGCGGTAGCGCACGACGCGGGCGAAGCGGAGGGCCACGCCGCCGGGGTAGCGGGTGCTGACCTGGACGCCGTCCAGGGCGATCTCGACCACGATCTCGGGTCGCAAGTAGACGGTCCAGTTGTCGCGGTGCGACTCGTGTTTCAGGAACTCTTCGGTCTGCCAGCGGAGCAGGGTGTCGGTGAGGCCCTTGAACGTCTTGCCGACCATGACCGGTGGGCCGCCGTCGGGGTCGCGGGCGCCCAGGTGCAGGTTGGACAGGACGCCGGTGCGCCGTCCGTGGCCCCATTCGGCACCGAGGACCACCAGGTCGAGGGTGTGCACGGGTTTGACCTTCTGCCACGCCTTCCCCCGCCTGCCCGCTTGATACGGCGCATCGAGGTCCTTGACCATCACGCCTTCGTGGCCAGCGGCTAAGGCGGCGGCGGTCAGGTCTTCCGCCTCGGCGACGGTGGGGTCGACCAGGCCGGGGATCACGTGGTCGCCGACGGCGCGGCGCAGCGCGGCGGCGCGGGCGCGCAGCGGCGCGTCGATCAGGTCATCGCCGTCCAAGTGGAGGCAGTCGAAGAAGTAGGGGCGCAGCAGCAGCGCCTTCACCTGCTCCTCGACCGTGCTGCCGAAGCGGCTCATCGTCTCCTGGAACGGCCGCGGCCTGCCCTCGTCGGTCAGCGCCAGCGTCTCGCCGTCGAGCACTGTCGACCGGCACGGCAATCCGCGCACGACCTCGACCAGTTCCGGGACGCTGCCGGTGATCTCGCGCAGGGTCCTGGTGAACACCCGCACGTCGTCGCCGCGTTTGTGGACCTGGATGCGCGCGCCGTCCATCTTGTACTCCACCAGGCACGGCCGCAGCTCAGCCACCGCCTCCGCCAGCGACGCCCCGGGCGCGGCCAGCATCGGGCGGACTGGTCTGCCCAGCTCCAGCCGGACCGCGGCCAACGCCTCCGCCCCGCCGCTCAGCGCCGCCGCGGCCGTCTCGGGCAGCCGCCCGGACAGCATGAAGGCCCGCCGCACACCTTCCCCGGGCACCCCGCTCGCCCTGGCCACCGCGTCGAGCATCACCCCCTCCAACGCCCCCTGCCGCAGCTCGCCGGTCAGCAGCGCCCGCAGGAACCGCTGCTCATCGGCGGTCGCGGCGGCGAACAACTCGCCCAGCACCGCCGCCCGCCGCCCCGCCGACCCCTTGCCCGCCGACCCCGCCACGTCCCCCAGCGCGCGGTCGACGTCGCCGACCGTCAGCGTCGCCGCCGCGGCAGGCTCCGGTGCCAACGCGACGATCGTCCGCCACCCCGCCCCGATCCGCCCCTGCCTCGGCGCGCCCGCGAGGAACGAGACCACCGCCTCGGTCTCCGCGGCCCCCTCCGCCCGCCGTAGCAGCGTCGCCAGGGCGGCCACCTTCGCCAGCCGTGACCGGGTCTCCCCGACCTCGGCCGAGACCGCGACCACCTCCGCGAACGTCAGCACCGCCCCATCGTGCCCCTGACCACCGACAATCGCCGGAGACGCGGTGTCGGCTCCGTGTTCACCGGGGCCAAGACTTCATGAACAACAGGGGGATTCCCGGCCAACTTATGGCTCTCTGACTACAGTTTCCGTGTGATCGCGTCATCAGCGGCCCGTCTATCCCGATGCCTCTTATGTCTCCTCATCCCCACACGGAAGTGGACGTGATGACCCCTTCGCGCCGCCGGGCACTGTCCCTGGCCGCCGCCGCCGTTGTCGCGCTGCTAGTGATCGTGGTGATCCGGCAGTGCGCGCCGACCGACGCCGATGGCGGCAAGAACGTCGCCACCTCCAGCGACTGCGTCGAGTTCCTGGTGTTCAGCTCCGACGAGAAGGCCCCGATCCTCGCGGCGCTGGCCGAGGGCGTCGCCACCTCCGGGCGCGGCATCGGCGACGGCCGCTGCGTGCGACCCCGGGTCGAGGTCCGGCAGACCAGTGACGTGGTGCGGCTGCTTCGCCGGGGCGCTGATCAACAGTGGGACGAGGCGGTGGACGGGCCGCGGCCGGACGTGTTCACGCCGTCGTCCAGTGTGTGGTTGCAGCGGCTGCGCTACGACCGCGCCAACGGGGTCGCCAACCCGATCCAGGTGCCGCAGGACGTCCCGTCGGTCACCTCGACGCCGTTGGTGATCGCCATGCCGGAGCCGGTGGCCAACGCTCTCGGGGTCGCCAACGGCGGTCTCGGGTGGAAGGACCTGCTCGCGCTGGCCCGCGATCCGCAGGGCTGGGCCGCGCGCGGGAAACCGGAATGGGGGCGGTTCACCCTCGGTAAGACGAACCCGAGAGAGTCGACCACGGGGCTCAACGCGACTATCTCGTTGGTGTCAGCCGTGCTTAACGGCGCGCCTCTTACCGCGGAGACCCTGCTGGACCCGCGCGTCCGTGCCGACGTGGCCGCCGTCGAGGCGGCGGCGGTGCACTACGGCGAGACGTCGTCGGGGTTCGTGAACAACCTCTACGAGGCGGACCGGCGGGGCGACGCGTCGGGCTACATCAACGCCGTCGTGCTGGAGGAGTTCGTCGTCCGCCGCTACAACCAGGGGCACCTCGTCGGGTCCGGCGATCCCCGCACACCGCCGCAGACGAAGCTGGTGCCGGTCTTGCCCGAAGAGGGCACAACGCTGCACGACAACCCTTACCTGGTGCTGCCCTGGGCTGACCCCGCCAAACAAGAGGCCGCCCGAGTGTTCCTGGACTACGTCACCGAGCCCGCCCAGCAGCAGCGGTTCATCGACGCCGGGTTCCGCGCCGCCCAGGACCGCGAGGGTTACCGGCCGGTGGCGACCCCGGAGGAACCCGCGATGCAGGCCGTGCGCGATCTCTGGGAGGACGTGCGCAAACGGGCCAACGTGCTGTTCGTCGTGGACGTGTCGGGCAGCATGAGCGAGCGGGTCAGCGCAGAGAACACCCGGATGTCGCTGGCGAAGGCGGCCGCCAAGCGGATCAGCGACCCCGCGCTGCTGGCCGACGACGACCAGGTCGGACTGTGGGAGTTCAGCGGCGCGCGGCCGGGGGAGAGCACGCCGTGGCGCACGCTGGTGCCGATCGGGCCGGTGGGGCAGCGGCGGCCCGCGCTCACCGCGGCGGTCGACGCGATGGCCCCGGACAGCACCACCGGGCTGTATGTCACGGTCCGGGACGCGGTGGAGTCGCTGCGGGCCGGATACGACCCGTCGCGGATCAACGCCGTGGTCGTGCTCAGTGACGGGGCGAACGAATACCGGGAGTCCTCTTATTCGCTTGAGCAGCTCTTAGCCGACATCGCGCCAGCGCCGCGCCGCCCCACTATTCCGGTCTTCGCTGTCGCGTACAGCGCCAGTTCCGACAAGTCTGTCTTGGAACGCATAGCCACCGCTTCCACGGGCGCGGTCTACGACTCGACCGACCCCACGGCCATCACCCAGGTGGTCGAGTCCGTGCTGTCGAACTTCTGATCTGGCGGTGACGGCAGACTGACCGCATGACTTCCCGCTTACGGGCAGAACTGACTGACGGCTGGGTCTTACTGCTCTCGGCCACTGTCGGCGGCTTGGCGTGGTCGCTTACCGAAGACGTGCTTCCGACCGCGGCGGCGGTGAGCGCCGGGGTCGGCGTCGGGGCGCTGTTCTGCGGTGTCACGGTCGCGGTCAGGTTGGCAGGCGGGGCCGAAAAGCCCGCCGTGCGTTCGTCCGAGCTTGTCCACTTGGACGGCCTGCTTGTTCGCTGCCGGTCCGCCGCCGCGGTCTTGCGGGCGGAGTCGAAGCGCGACCCCCGGTACGCGAAACCGGCGACGCTGGCCGAGAGCGTTGTCCGCTTGGCGGAGAGGATCGGCCGACGGCTCGCCGTGATCGAGCGGAAGGTCGACGCTGTCGACCTGGCCGCGCTGCGCGACGAGCGGGAGCGGCTGGCTCCGCTTGCCGAAGACGACCCGGCGGCGGCGGACCGGCTGCGGAAAGTCGAGGCCCGGCTCGCGAAGCCGCTGGAATACCAGGCGCTGCGCGACCTGCATCTGGACACCATGGAGTTCATCACGAAGGCACTGACCCGGGTCACCGCGGGCGTCGGCCGGTTTCCCGGCGGCGACCCCGACGCGCTGGCCGCCGCGCTCGACTCCGCCCGCGCCGCGCTCCACGACGCCCGCGACGCTATCGGCGACCTGTTTAACGGCTTGTCCGACCGCTGAAGACGGCGGCGATCTCGCTTACCGCGGCGCGGAGACGGTCGGGGGACAGGGACGCGTAACCGACGACCAGGCCAGGGAACGGCGGCTCGGTAAGCGAGTAGCCGGAAAGCGCGGGCGCGTTCACCCCCCGCTCGGCGAGCGCGGCCTGCACCGCGGTGTCGTCTGAGCCGTCCGGCAGCCGCAAGACTAGGTGCAGGCCCGCCGCGACGCCGTGCGCCTGCCAGTCGGGCAGTTCGGCGGCGACAGCGGCCACCAGGGCGTCGCGTCTGCGGCGGTAAAGCTGTCTGCTGCGGCGCAGGTGCCGGTCGTAGCCGCCGGTGCGCAGCAGGTGGGCCAGGGCGGCTTGCGGCAAGGGCGAGCAGCCCAAGTCCGACAGCCGTTTGCGGTCGACCGCCGGATCGCGTAGAGCGGCAGGCACAACCATCCACCCCAGCCGGATAGCGGGCGCCAGGACCTTGCTAACGCTGCCCAGGTAAACAACCCGGTCGCGGTCGAGCACCTGTGTCGTGCCGACCGCGGGCCGGTCGTAGCGGTGCTCGGCGTCGTAGTCGTCCTCCAGCACGTACCCGTCGCGCTCCCGCGCCCAGGCGACCAGCGCGCGGCGGCGCTGCGGGCTGAGCACCACGCCGAGCGGGAACTGGTGCGCCGAGGTGACCAGCACGGCCCGGCAGCCCGTGCGCGGCAACCGGTCCACCCGCAGCCCGGCGTCGTCCACCGGCACCGGGACCGGGCGCAACCCGTGCGCCGCCAGCATCTCCACCGCCCCCGGGTGCGTCGGGTCCTCGACCGCGATCGTCCGGTGCCCCGCTTTCCGCAGCACCGCCGCGATCAGCGACTGGCTTTCCGCGACGCCGTGAGTGATCAGCACATCCGCCGCGTCGACAGCCCTAACCCGCCCCAGGTAAGCGGCCAGCTCCGACCGCAACGCGGGCAGCCCGGCCGGGTCGGGGTAACCCAACTCGTCGTCGGAGAGCGCGGCCAGGCCCGCGCGGCTTGCCGCCTGCCACTCGGCGCGCGGGAAAGCGCTCAACGCGGGCACACCCGGCCGCAGGTCGTACCGCCACCGCCGGGTCTCGATCGGCGGTGGCGCGGGCGCCGCCGACCCGGCGGGCGCGGCGGCCACCGTCGTGCCGGACCCGTGCCGCGCGCGCAGATACCCTTCCGCGGTCAGTTGCGCGTAGCTCGCCGTGACCGTGCCGCGCGCCATGCCGAGCTGCCCGGCCAGATCCCGGCTCGACGGCAGCCGTGTCCCGTTGGGCAGCCTGCCTTCCCGGATCGCCGTCCGCAGCGCCGATTCCAGCGCCTTCCCCCGCCTGCCTCTGGGGGCCTGGGCCAGGTCGGGGATCAGGAGTTCACGGAACGCGGACCAGTCGGTCATGAACGCAGACCCTACTTCCGCCGCGCCGGTAAGAAGTGGACCATTTCGCGAAGCAAGAAGTGGAACTTACTTCTGGTCCACTGAGTCGGCAGGCTCGCGCCGTGACCTTCTCCCCTCGGCTCGCTGTCGGCGCGGGTGTGCTGACCGCCGCGATGATCGGCGGTTCCGTCCCCGTGTCCGGCCTGTTGGTGGACTATCCGCTGCTTTCCGGGCAGTCCATGCGCTACGGCCTCGGGGCGGTGCTGCTGGCGGGCTGGGCGTGGGCGCGGCGGGCCCGTATCGGGCTTCCCCGGCCAGCGGACCTGCCCGCGCTGGTGGCGATCGCGGCGGTGGGGATGCTCGGGTTCAACGCCGCCATGATCGCCGCGCAGCACCACGCCGAACCCGGGCTGGTCGCCGCGGTGCTGGGCGGGAGCCCGCTGGTGCTCGCCGCCCTCGGGCCGATGCTCGCGCGTAAGAGGCCCGCTTTCCGCACTCTCGTTGGCGCGGCGGTGGTGGTCGCGGGGGTGGCAGTGCTGTCTGGCGGTGGCACCTGGTCCGGTCCTGGTCTCTTGCTGGCAGTGCTGACCATGCTCTGTGAAGCGGCGTTTACCTTGCTCGCGGTAAACGTGGTCCGCAGGCGCGGCGCCTTGCCGGTTTCCCTGTGGTGCCATGTGATCGCGACGGGCGGGGGTATCGCCTTGGCGACCTTTGTGGACGGTCGGGAGGCTTGGCGCGCGCCTACCGGGGCGGAGGTAAGCGCTTTGGCGGTGGTGGCAGTGCTGACCGTGGTCGCCTTCGTGCTCTGGTACCAGGCTGTCACCGTTCTCGGCGCGGACCGGGCTGGTGTCCTGATCGGCGCCATGCCGGTGGCCGGGCTGATCGTGTCCGTGGCGATGGGAGCGCAATCCCTTACGTGGACGGCGATAGTTGGCGTCCTGGTCGTCGGCGCGGGCGCCGCGCTCGGCCTGTTCAGCCCTCCCCACCAAACGAGGCGATCCACTCCAGCGTCTCGGCCACGTGCCCACCCAGCACCGCGCTGAGCACGATGCCTACCGGTGACGTCAGTGATCGTGATGTCCGGCATCCGCAGGGTCATAATCGCCGACCCTTCGTCGCTGTGCGCCCGGACCGTCCACGTCTTCCACGCTGGCCGCCAAGTAGGCGCCGGAAGGGGCGTGGCATGTGTGCGCTGGATCTGGGCACTGCGCGTTGACGTGAGAGTTTCCCGCAGCACTAACAGCGGCATCTGTGTGGAGTTGGCTTACGCGGACCGGGTTGCGGCGGTTCGTGATCCGAAGGACGTGAGCGGTTTGGCTCTGGTGCTGTCTGTGCTCGCTTTGTCAGCCCTGGTGAAGACCGCCAAGTAGGCAGATAGCCCGCTCGGGCCAGAACGCGGTGGCCTCGCTCGGGTGGAACCGTCAACCAGGCGCCGTGAAGGCGGCCCGCATGCGGGCCGCCTTCACGGTCTCGCTACTCGCCGATGACCGGTGGAGCGGTGATCTCGTCGGTGCCGAAGAGCGCGTCGGGATCAGCCTCCAACAGGTAGGACGGCGCCGTGCGCTCGCTGTCCTCCCCGCCTTGGCCACCGCCCCCGCCGCCGCCACCCATCGGCCCACCGGCTCCGCCCCGGCCACCGCCCGCCGCCGCGCCGCGGTTCTGCGCGCCATGCCCGTCGTCCGCGCCCATGCCCGCCAACGCCCCGGAACGCGGGCCCGCCCCGGAACCAGTGCCGCTCACACTGCCACCCGGGTTGTTCGGCCCGAAGCCGCCGCCCCCGCCACCACGCGCCCCGGAACCGCCCGGTCCGAACCCGCCGCCGCCCCGGCCCCCGGAACCACCCGGTCCGAACCCGCCGCCACCGCCGCGTCCGCCCGGTCCGCCACCGGGCCCCCGCAGCGAGTTCACCGGCGGCACCATCCCCGGCGGCTGCACCGGAATCCCAGACCCACCGGGCGGCCCGACCGGCGTCCGCCCCGGCCCAAGCTCCCCCGGCCCCGGCGTCGCCGCGGGCGGCGTCCACCCACTCGCGCCCGTCGACTGCGAAGGCCCCGTCGCCGGGTCGTCCTCCAGCAGGCTGCCCGTCGTCCGCCAAGCCGAGTCACTCCCACCGCCGTCGCCGCCCCCACCGGTCGTCGTCGGCGGCTCCCGCCGCGCAGGCGGGTCAACCCGCTCACTGGGCGGCGGCGCCGCTTCCTGCACGTCCACCGCACCCGGCGGCGGGGCCATCTCCCCGAACTCGGTGGGCATCCCACCCCCGTTGTACCCGGAGGCGTCCTCGTAGGCGCGCATCACCGCGACGTTGTGCTCATTCGCCGCGTTGTACTCCCGCAGCTTGCCTTCGTAGTCATCGCTGGCCCCACCCAGGCTGGTCACATCGTCCCAGAACCCAGGTTCCTTCGGCTGCTCCGGAATCGGCTGCACCGAGTTCTTGGCCTGCTCGAACGAATCCAACTGCCGCGTGGTGAGGTCCTGCGCCTTCCCGAACTCCGGCGAGGCCAGCCGATGCTCCACCACCAGCGGACCCGCCCCCCGCTGCGCCGCTCCAGAGGCATCCCCTTGCCAGATCGAGTCCATGGATTTCGTCAGCGCCAACACGTCATCCGCGCATTGGTCGTACTCGGCCATCAACTCTCGCAGGCCATTAGCGACGCCGTGCCGCTTCTCCACTCCCTGAGGATTGTGGAAGTTGTCGAAAATCTGCTGTCCGGTAAGCCCCGTCACGTCACACCCCCTTTCTTACGACGCCTTCGGTATGTCAGAAGTCCATGTAGATTCCTCAACGGGGTACGGCCGTCTCATCCCCCGTTTTTCAAGGTGACGATAACCTGTTCGGCGATTTGCTTGATCTTGTCGTCGCAGGCTTTTCCTTTGGCTCCGCCGCGGGCGCCGACGCGGAAGGTGAGCTCATCGCGGACGCCGACGATCAAGTTGCAGTACCCGCGATCGCGGTCGTCGCTGCCATCTTCAAAGACCGCTGGGTAGCCGGTGACTGTGGTGGGTTCCCAGTAAGCGGCGAAGTTGGGGTTGGTTTCGTTCTCGCGGTAGTGGTCGGACAGGCCGCCCTCGTTAGTGGGCAGGAATCCGATACTGTAGTAGGCGCGGCCGTCAGGGCTGCGCCAGTAGCAGTGCGGGGTTTCCCTGACCACCTCTTGGGTGCCCTGGGGGGCGAAGCCCAAGGCGCTGGTTTGGGCACTGGTCAGCAGCGTGCAGGGTTTTTCCACGAAAGCGGCGGCGTCAATGGGGTCGGCGACTCGGGGTGCCCCATAGGTGTTGTCCGCTGTGGACGCGCTGCTGGTAGGGGCGCTGGATCCTGAGCTGGCGCCAGTGGTGCCGGGCGCGGGTGTGGGGGTGCCGTTTTCGGTGCAAGCGGTGAGCACGACGGCGGTCAGGGCGAGGCCGGTCAGGGTGAGAAGACGCATGGTGAGGTGTCAGGCTCCGTCGGCGGTGTTCATGGTTGTGGTGTTGTGGCCTTCGGTGTTCTCGTACTCGTGGCGGGCCGCGATGAGCGTATCGACGTACCCGCGCGCGTAGTCGTCCATGCTGCGATTGTGGTTGATCGCGGCTTGGATGCTGGCGCTGCTCGCTTCGGCTTCCCGCTTGCTCGCCTCGTCTCCGGCTAGTGGCTCGATCATGGCACGCGCGAACTCCAACTTCTGGCCGTTGACGGAGATCCGGTGGCTGAGGGCCTGCCACTGCTCGATCAGGCTGTCGAGTTCGGCGATGCTGGAGATGGCGTAGTGGCCGTCGCCGCTGGTGGGGGCGATGCCGGGGGTGGGGGCGCCGGGGAACAGGTGTCCCGGGATCTTGAGCAGCTTGCGGAGGGCTACCTCGGTCGCGACCTGTGTTTCGAGGTCGGCGGGTGCCGGTTCGGTTCCTTCGGGCATGGGTTCCCCCTTTGTGTGTGTCAGCGGTTGGTCAGGGTGCGGTGCATGTCGGTGAGGCGGGTGATCAGGGCGCGGTGGTCGGCGGGGGCGATGGTGAGGCCGGTGCCGGGGCGGGCGTGGCTGAGCCAGCGGCCGTGGACCGTGTCGATGTAGCGCAGGGGGTGGGTGACGGCCTGCCTGCGGCCGAGGCGGTCGCGGATCGCGGTGTAGAGGAGGCCGCTGCCGGTGGTGGGGAGTTCGGCGATGCGTTGGGCCAGGCGGACCTGTGGGGAGCCGCGGTGGGTGGGGGACGGCAGGTCGTCGGAGGTGAGGGTGACGGTGTTGCCTCGGCCGGGGGGCACGTCGGGGGTTTGGGCGACGAGGAGGGCGGCGAGGTCGTCGGGGGTGGCCTGGCGCAGGTGCACGGTGTCGCCGGTGCGGGTGGCCAGGACGGCGTCGCGGCCGGTGGCGGCGGCTAGGGCGCTGGTGGTGGTGTCGGCGGTGGTGAGCCAGCCGTAGAACTCGACGGCGGCTTTGCAGAGCAGGGTGAGGGTGGCGGCCAGGTCGGCGTCGAGTCGGCCGCGGCGGTCGAGCCCGCCTAGGCGCTGGATTTCGGCGCGGGCCTGGATGTCGGCGGTGTGCTCGGCGTCCCTGGGCTGCCAGGAGGCGGTGGGGGCCAGGGCGATGTGCGGTTCCCCGATGTTCTCCGCCTTGATGACTCTGGCCAGCGCCGACGCGGACAGTGTGATCGGTTTGTCGAGCACCGAAGCTAATCCCCCATGACCTCGTGGCGGTGTTTCCCGCGCGTGAGAGTACCGAGCACGGGAGACGGGCCGGTCGGGTTCCGCGAAAGCGGACTACCGGCCGCCGCGCGCCATGCGCAGGACGTCGAGGGCCTCGTCCAACTGCTGTTCGGTGAGCTTGCCCGCCGCGACATGGCCGCGTTCCAGGACGACCTCGCGAATGGTTTTGCGCTCCTTCAGCGACTGCTTCGCGATCGACGCCGCTTCCTCATACCCCAGGTACGCGTTGAGCGGGGTCACGATCGACGGGGACGACTCGGCGTGCTCGCGGAGGCGGTCGACGTTCGGCTCGACGCCTGCGATGACCTTCTCGGCGAGCAGGCGGGCGACGGCGGCGAGCAGGCGGGCGGACTCCAGGATGTTGCGGGCGATGACCGGCAGCATCACGTTGAGCTGGAAGTTGCCCTGGCTGCCCGCGAACGCCACCGCCGCGTCATTGCCGATGACCTGGGCCACGACCATCATCGTCGCCTCGGGGATCACCGGGTTGACCTTGCCGGGCATGATCGACGAGCCGGGCTGCAGGTCGGGCAGGGCCAGTTCCGCCAGGCCGGTGCGCGGGCCGGAACCCAGCCAGCGCAGGTCGTTGGCGATCTTGAACAGGGCCACCGCGACCGTCCTGAGCTGCCCGGACGCCTCCACGACCGAGTCCTGGGTGGCCTGGGCCTCGAAGTGGTCGCCAGCCTCGGTGACCGGGAGCCCGGTGACCGCGGCCAACTCCCGCGCCACCTCGGCGCCGAAGCCCTCGGGGGCGTTGAGGCCGCTGCCGACCGCGGTGCCGCCGATCGGCAGCTCGCCGAGCCGGGGCAGGGTCGAGCGCAGCCGCTCGACGCCGTGGCGGACCTGCGTCGCCCACGCGCCAGCCTCCTGGCCGAGGGTGATCGGCACGGCGTCCATCAGGTGCGTGCGGCCGGACTTCACCACGTCCGCCCACTGCGCCGCGCGGTCCTCGATGGCCGCGGCGAGCTGTTCCAGCGCCGGGATCACGTCGGCCACCACGGCCTCGGTCGCGGCGAGGCGCAGCGTCGTTGGGAAGGTGTCGTTGGACGACTGGGACGCGTTGACGTGGTCGTTGGGGTGCACGTCGCGGCCGAGGGCGCGGGTGGCCAGGGTCGCGATGACCTCGTTGGCGTTCATGTTGGACGACGTGCCGGACCCGGTCTGGAACACGTCGATGGGGAAGTGCGCGTCGTGCGCGCCGTCGGCGACCTCCTGCGCCGCCGCGGCGATCGCGTCGGCCACGTCGGGGGCGAGCACCCCCAGTCGCGCGTTCGCCCGCGCCGCCGCGGCTTTGAGCAGACCGAGCGCGCGGATCTGCGTGCGCTCAAGGCCCCGCCCGGAGATCGGGAAGTTCTCCACCGCGCGCTGCGTCTGCGCCCGCCACAGCGCCTCGGCGGGAACGCGGACCTCGCCCATGGTGTCGTGCTCGATGCGGAAGTCGCCCATACGTCCAGTTTCGTCCCGTTCTCCGGTTCGGGCATGGTCGTTCTCCCATAGGGTGGTGTGAGGACGCCCACCACGCGTGATTGCGAGGGACCGATGACCGCTCCCACCGAAGTCGACCTTCTCATCGTCGGCGCTGGCCCCACCGGCCTGTTCGCCGCGTACTACGCGGGGTTCCGCGACCTGTCGACGGCCGTGGTGGACTCGCTGCCGGAGCCCGGCGGCCAGATCACCGCGATGTACCCGGAGAAGATGATCTTCGATGTGGCGGGCTTCCCGGCCGTGCGCGGGCGCGACCTGGTCAACGCGCTGGTCGAGCAGGCCGCGCAGTGGAAGCCGACCTACCTGCTCGGCCGCCGTGCCCTCGCTCTGTCCGAAGTGGACGGCAAGTTCACCGTGGAGCTGGACGGCGGGGCGGTCGTCGTCGCCGAAGCCGTGCTCATCACCGCGGGCATCGGCGAGTTCACCCCGCGGCCGCTCCCAGCCGGCGACGGCTGGCTCGACCGGGGCATGGTGCACTTCGTGCCCGCCCTGGAGGTCCACCGCGGCCAGGACGTCGTCATCGTCGGCGGCGGCGACTCGGCGTTCGACTGGGCGCTGGCGCTGCACCCCATCGCCACCAGCGTCACCCTCGTGCACCGCCGCGCCAAGTTCCGCGCCATGCCCGCGACTGTCCGCCAGGTCGAGGGCCTAGGCGTGCGGATCATCACCGACGCCGAGGTAGTCGACCTACGCGGCGACGACGCCGGGCTCCAGGAAGTCGAGGTCGCGGTCAAGGGAGCCGAGAAGAACGAGGTGCTGCCCGCGCAGACCGTCGTCGCCGCCCTCGGCTTCACCGCCGACCTAGGCCCCATCGAGTCGTGGGGCCTGGAGATCGACCACCGCTCCATCTCGGTCGACTCCACCATGCGCACCGCCCGCGACCGCATCTACGCCGCGGGCGATGTGGCCGCCTACCCAGGCAAGGTCAAGCTCATCGCCACCGGATTCGGCGAGGCGGCCACGGCCGTGAACAACATCGCCGTGGCCATCGACCCCCAAGCGCACCTGTTCCCCGGACACTCCAGCAACGCCGAGTGACTAGCGCACGACCTGCACGGTGTCGCCGACCTTGAGCGCGTTGTAGAAGGCTTTGGCGGCGGCGGGGGACAGGTGGATGCAGCCGTGCGACTTCTCGGTCAGGCTGCCCTGGTGGAAGGCGATGCCGCCGTTGAAGAACACCGAATAGGGCATCGGGGCGTTGTTGAACACGCTGCTCTTGTGGTCGATGTTCTTCCAGCCGACCTTGAACGTCCCGGGCGGGGTCAGGTAGCCGGGGCGGCCGTGGGTGATCGGCACGGGGCCGTAGACGACCTTGCCGTCCTCCAGGAGCCATGACTGGTTCGCGGAGAGATCGATGCAGGCGTCGGCGGTGGCGGCACAGGGGGCGCCTTCGGCGGGCTGCGGGGCGGGTTTTGGCGTAGTGGTGGTCGGCTTCGGTTTCGGCTTGGTGGTGGGCGGCTTGGTGGTTGTGGGTGGTGTGGTGGTGGTCGTGGGTGGGGTGACGGTGGTGGTGGTGGTGGTGGTCGTCGGCGCGCTCGTGGTGGTTGTGGGGGTGGTGCTGGTGGTTTGTGCCAAGGGGGCGCCCTGGCTTGTGCCGCATGCCGACAGGGCGGTGACGGCTAGGGCTGCCAAGACCAGTTTGTTGACCTGCATGTTCGGCTCCTCGCCTGCGGGCAGGCCCCCAGCGGCCTGCGCGTCCCACTACCCACTCGCCAGGAAGACGATCGTGGGATCGCTGAGGTTGTCTGCTGGTACTGATCTGTGATCTGGGGGTTGGCTCGGGTCTGTCTGCTCGATGGGGTGGAGTGGTTTCTTTGGGGCCCCTACGAAGGAAGATCCCGTCGTGGGAAAGACGGGTGGGGAGCCTTCGGCCCCACGACCACGGCAAGTTTAGGGATCTTCCTTCACCCCCAAAGAAACCACTCCACCCCATCGAGCACTGGGCGAGCGCTGGTTCGGCCTGGCAGATGCTCGGGTGTGCTCCCTGCTCTGTTCATCTGGCACCTGGCGGAGCCGGCTCAGCCAGGCAGGAGAGCGGTTGCTGCTTCACCCCATCAAGCACTGGGTGGGCGAGGGCGTGGCTTCACGGGGGCGGGCGAGACGACCGGCAGGAGGGCGGGCACTCGGGCGTGTCGCTCGTGCCTATCAGGCACCTGGCAGGGGCAAGCCCATTCCCGACAAGCACTCGGGCCAACCCCGGCAGACTTGATGGGGCGGGCTGACCGGCTCCGCCTGCCAGACAGGCGGTGCGCTCCCGGCCGGCAGGCCCCACAACGGGCACTCAGCCGCGCCAACCACTGACCTCAAACGACCGCTTTCGCCGCCCCACAGCCCCCACAACAAAGCCCCACCCACCCTGGGGGCTGACCCCGCTCCAGTCTATCGGGGCAGGGCGACAATCCAGGCGAGAACGATCTTGCCTGTGGATAACTACCCTGAACTGTGGATAACTCACCGCCGTTGCCACCTCGGGATGGGTGTGGCCGTGTAATCCCGAGGTGGCTTCGGGTGAGTGTTACGGCAGCGGCGGGAGGGTGTCCTCTTCGTTCAGTTCCGCGAGGCGGTCGAAGTCGACGGAGGAGTATTCGCGGAGTTTGGTGAGGCGGTGGAAGCCGTCGATCATGCGGACGGTGCCGGACTTGGAGCGCATGACGATCGACTGGGTGGTGCAGCCGCCGGAGCGGTAGTGGACGCCGCGTAGGAGGTCGCCGTCGGTGACGCCGGTGGCGCAGAAGAAGACGTTGTCGCCGCCTACCAGGTCGTCGGTGAGCAGGACGCGGTCGAGGTCGTGGCCCGCGGCGATGGCCTTGGCGCGTTCCTCGTCGTCCTTGGGCCAGAGTTTGCCCTGGATGGCGCCGCCCATGCACTTGAGGGCGGTTGCGGCGATGATGCCCTCGGGGGTGCCGCCGATGCCCAGCAGCAGGTCGACGCCGGTGTTGGGGCGGGCGGCGGAGATGGCGCCCGCGACGTCGCCGTCGGAGATGAAGTGGATGCGGGCGCCTGCCTCGCGGACTTCCTTGACCAGGTTGTCGTGGCGCGGGCGGTCGAGGATGCAGACCGTCACGTCGGAGATGTCGGTGCTCTTGGCCTTCGCCACGCGGCGGATGTTCTCGGCGACGGGGGCGGTGATGTCGACGACGTCGGCCGCTTCGGGGCCGACGGCGAGCTTCTCCATGTAGAACACCGCGGACGGGTCGAACATCGCGCCCCGCTCGGCGACGGCGAGGACGGCGATGGCGTTGGGCATGCCCTTGGACATCAGGGTCGTCCCGTCGATGGGGTCGACGGCGACGTCGCACTCGGGGCCGTCGCCGTTGCCGACCTCTTCGCCGTTGTAGAGCATGGGCGCTTCGTCCTTCTCGCCCTCGCCGATGACGACGAGGCCGCGCATGGACACGGTGCCGACCAGTTTGCGCATGGCATCCACGGCGGCTTGGTCGCCGCCGTTCTTGTCGCCGCGCCCCACCCAGCGGCCAGCGGCCATGGCGGCTGCCTCGGTCACCCGTACCAGTTCCATCGCGAGGTTGCGGTCGGGTGCTTCCCGGCGGCGAGGCCCGTTGTGGCTGGTGGACGGGGTCGAGGAATTCATACTGCCTCCCGGTTCGGCGGGCGGTCTGGGAAAACAGACCA
Organism: Actinokineospora sp. NPDC051303; assembly: GCF_055586285.1. NCBI lineage: Bacteria > Bacillati > Actinomycetota > Actinomycetes > Pseudonocardiales > Pseudonocardiaceae > Actinokineospora > Actinokineospora sp. NPDC051303. The sequence continues at coordinate 47,190 of NZ_JBVJIN010000013.1, read as the reverse complement.
ATCCTCATCATCTCAGACCCGGCGGTAACATCGCCGTGCCGCTCGTCACGGCGGCGGGGAGCCCCGCTCATCTCGGCGGCCGTGGCCTGCGACGATGGGCCGGTGGCGCAGACTCCCGAACCGCGCGCGGGCCGCGCGAATCACACGCTGCGGGACATGGTCCTGTCGCTGCTGGCGCTGCTGCTGATCATCGCCCCGCTGGTGGCGCTCAGCCGCGGCTGCTCGTTCAGCCCCGGCCCGCCCGACCCCGACCCGGCCACCGCGCCGACGGTCGAGGTGGCCGAGCACCTCGGGCGCGCGGCGGCGTCGGTCGACTTCCCGCTGCGGGCGCCGAAGGTGCCCGACACCTGGCGGGCCAACTCGTCCAGCACGTCGCGGGTGGAGTCGGTGTCGGTGGTCGTGCGCGCGGGCTGGCTGACTCCGGACCGGTTCATCCAGCTCAGCCAGTCCGCGGCCCCGCCGGAAGCCCTCCTGCCGGTGGAGACCGGACAGGCCGCGTCGGCGACCGGGACGGTGGACGTCGACGGCACGGTGTGGACGGAGTTCCCGGGCAGGCGCGCGGAAAAGGCGTGGGCGGCCGACCTGGGCGGAACCACCACGCTGATCACCGGCAGCGCCACCCCGGCCGAGTTCCGCGCCCTGGCCTCGGCGACGCTGACCGCCGAGACGCTGCCCAGGACGCGCTGACCGGAGAACGCCCAAGCGATCCGAAACGCTCTCCGACCGACTCGGCAGCCCTGCCCGCCGCCGATCCCGACAATCCAGCCCTGCCAGGAAGCGCACCAGCGACGCGGTAGTCGGCCGCGCCGGTCACCCCACTAGGCGAAGGTCCCGGTGTCGTCGTCGGTCGCCTCGGCCCGGGCCACCTCGACCACGCGCCGCGCTCCTGGCAGGCGTCCGGAATGGACGATCGGCTGACCAAGGTCTGGACCACCTTCGCCCGCCTCGTCCACTGGCCGAACCCCCTGCGGGACAAGGATTACCGGTCAGTTGTTCTCGGCTTCCGCAGCGGCCAGGGCCGTCTCGACCCGTTCCCGGGCGCCCGCGAGGTGCTTGTCGCAGATCTTCGCCAGCGCCTCGCCGCGCTCCCACAGGGCCAGTGAGTCCTCAAGGGACAGTCCGCCCGCCTCCAGCTTGGCCACCACGGCGGCCAGTTCGTCGCGGGCCTGCTCGTATCCGGGTTCAGTCACCATGTCGGGGTCCCCAGTCGGGTGTTGGCACGGGCCAGGGCGGTCGCGATCGCCTGGTCGTAGCTGATGAACGCCTCGGCGAAGTCGGCGCCGTCGCGGTCGGCCGCGGCTTCGACGATGCGGGCCTGGGCGCGGTGGATCTTGCCCTGGTCGCAGGCGCCGCGGGTGTAGGTCGTGGTCGCGCGAGACAGGTCGGTGAGCCGGTGCGGGAGCTGCCGCTTGCCGGGGGTGTCGCAGCCCGCCAGCAGCGCCGCCCAGCAGTCGGCGGCCGCGGAGTCGGCGCGCTGGGCCGTGGTGTGGACGTCGTTGGCCGCCGCGCCCGCCGTGGCGAGGGTCAGCGGCAGGAATGTCGGCTCACGGAAGGGCCTGGCCACCGCTAGCTCCCTTCGCCCGCCGGTTCCCGGTCGTCGGTCGCGACCGCGTGCAGGGCGCCGTCGGCGAGCCTGATGCGCAGACGTGAACCCGCTGGCGCGTCCTCGATCGAGCGGAGAACCCGGGGAATCCCGTCGGCATCGGTGTGCTGGACGACCGCATACCCACGGGCAAGGGTGGCGGCTGGCCCCAAGGTCGTCAAGCGGGCTTTCGTCGCGGTCAGGGCCGACTGCTCCTGGGCGAGCCTGCCGACCAGCGCCCGGCGGGCCCGGCCGACGAGTGAATCGACCTGTTCGGCCCGGCGCTCCAGCGGGGTGAACGGGTCGGCGAGCACCGGGCGGCTGCGGAGCTGGGCCAGCAGTCGCACCTCCCGATCCACCCATCCGTGCAGGGCGCGGCGGGCCCGGTCGCGTAGCTGGCGGACCCGCGCGGACTCCTCCGCGACGTCGGGGACCACGCGTTTGCCCGCGTCGGTGGGAGTCGAGCAGCGCAGGTCGGCGACGTGGTCGAGCAGCGGGGTGTCCGGCTCGTGGCCGATCGCGCTGACCACGGGGGTGCGGCAGGCGGCCACCGCGCGGCACAGGGCCTCGTCGGAGAACGGGAGCAGGTCCTCGACGCTGCCGCCGCCGCGGGCGATGACGATCACCTCCACCTCGCCGTCCTTGTCCAAAATGGACAGCGCGTCGATGATCTGCGGCACGGCGAGAGCGCCCTGCACGGCGACGTTCTCCACCCGGAACCGCACCGCGGGCCACCGCGCGGTCGCGTTCGCCAGCATGTCCCGCTCCGCCGCCGAGGCGCGGCCGGTGATCAGCCCGACCTTCGCGGGCAGGAACGGCGGGCGCCGCTTGCGCCGCGCGTCGAACAGGCCCTCCGCGGCCAGCAGCTTGCGCAGCCGCTCGATGCGCGCCAGCAGCTCGCCGATGCCCACCGCGCGGATCTCGTCGGCGCGCAGGCTCAGTGTGCCGCGGTTGAGGAAGAACGTCGGCTTGGCGTGCACCACGACCCGCGTGCCGTCGGTCAGCGGCGGCTCGTGCTGGCGCAGCAGCCCCGTCGAGCAGGTCACCGTCATGGAGACGTCGGCGGCCGGGTCGCGCAGCGTCAGGAACGCCGTGCCGGTCCCCGGGCGCGCGGAGATCTGGGTGAGCTGGCCCTCGACCCAGACCGTGCCGAGCCGGTTGATCCAGTCGGCGATCTTGCGGGCGACAGTGCGGACGGGCCAGGGGTCTTCCGCGGTCGGACCGGTCACGTCTGGTCGCGGACCGTCGCGATGCGGCGGGTCAGCATCCCCACGAACGACGGCCGGTTCTCACCGGCGCGCTCGTAGGTCAGCAGCTCCTCCAACTCGGCGAGGGAGAACGCGCGCAGCCGGGCGCGCAGCTGCGGCAGCGTGAGGTCGTCGTAGTTGGGCACGGCGGCCGGGGTATGGGCGATGGCTTGGCGCTCCTGCTCCCACGGGTCCTCGGTCGGCGCCTCGGCGGCGGCGTCCTCGGCGATCTCGGCGAGTTCGTCGGCGATCGCGGCGTCGTCGTCGGGCTCGGTGGCGGCCTTGTCGCTGTCGCTGGTCGGCTCGGTGACCGCATCGGGGAGCGTGGCGGTCTCGTTGTCGCCGTCGTCGGGCAGGGCCGCTGCGGCGGGCTCGTCATCGAAGTCGGCGAGGTCGTCCACGTCGGCGAGGTCGTCCAGCTCATCGAGTTCATCGAGGTCGGCATCGATGTCCTCGTCGGCGACCCGGTCGAACGCGGGGCGGCGGACCGCGCCGGGCGGCTCCTGGTCGACGTCCTCATCGAAGGTCGCCCACTCCGGACTCTCCTCGTCGGGGCGCAGCGCGGCCAGCGCCTCGTCGCCCTTGATCGCCAGTTCGGTGACGGTCTGCTGCACGCGCATCGACACCTGCAGGGCCTGGCTGGCCACGGTCACCGGCAAACCGGCGAGGCGGGTCGGCAGGTCGCGGGCCTGTTCGAGCGCGGTGGCCGCGAGCCCGGCCGCGACTCGCAGCGGCAGGGGGAGAGACTTCATGCCCCTAGCCTGCCTGAGTCCGGCCGATCTGCCCAGCGCCGGGCCGGGCCGCGGTCCACCCGAGACGCGGGCCACACCCCGGCCGTCGGGAGTGTCGGGCGGGTCACCGTACCCTGGTGGCATGAGTGCTCCGACCAAGCGCGTGTTGCTGGCCAAGCCGCGTGGCTACTGCGCCGGTGTCGACCGGGCCGTCATCACCGTCGAGAAGGCGCTGGAGACCTACGGCCCGCCGGTCTACGTGCGCAAGGAAATCGTCCACAACCGCCACGTCGTGGAGACCCTGCGCGAACGGGGCGCGATCTTCGTGGACGAGGCGGACGAGGTCCCCGAGGGCGCGATGGTGGTCTTCTCCGCGCACGGGGTGTCCCCGGCCGTGCACGAGCAGGCGGCCGAGCGCAACCTGCGCACCATCGACGCGACCTGCCCGCTGGTCACCAAGGTCCACTTCGAAGCGAAGCGGTACGCCAAGGAGGACTACGACATCCTCCTCATCGGCCACGAGGGCCATGAGGAGGTCGAGGGCACCGCCGGCGAGGCTCCCGAGCACGTGCAGCTGGTGGACAAGGCGGAAGACGTCGACAAGGTCGTCGTCCGCGACCCGTCCAAGGTCATCTGGCTGTCGCAGACCACCCTGTCGGTGGACGAGACGATGGAACGCGTCGACCAGCTCCGCGCCCGCTTCCCCGACCTGCAGAACCCGCCCAGCGACGACATCTGCTACGCCACCCAGAACCGCCAGGTTGCGGTGAAGGCGATGGCCCCCGAGTGCGAGCTGGTCCTAGTCGTCGGCTCCCAGAACTCCTCGAACTCCAAGCGCCTGGTCGAGGTCGCCGTCCAGGCGGGCGCGAACGCGTCGTACCTGGTGGACTTCGCCCACGAGGTGGACGAGTCCTGGCTGGACGGCGTCACCACGGTCGGCGTCACCAGCGGCGCGTCCGTTCCGGACAACCTGGTGATGGACCTGCTCGCCTGGCTGGCCGAGCGCGGCTACACCAGCGTGGACGAGGTCACCACGGCCAACGAGAAGATCCACTTCGCTCTCCCGCCGGAACTGCGCAAGGACCTCAAGCCCGCGGGCTGACCCCGCGGCACTCTCCGATGTGGCCCCAGGCCGCCGCCTGCCGACCCGGCACGCGGCGGCCTGCCGCGTCTCGGGGGCGCGGCGGTGGTTTGGGCGCCCGTCCCGGGGGCTGCTTTGGGTGCCGTCCCGGGGTGCGGCGCGTGCTTGGGTGCCGTCCCGGGGCCGTGCTTGGGGGCTGTCCCGGCGCGGCAGATCCACGGGCGGTGCTGTGGCGCGGCACCAGCCCGCCTCATTTTGTGGGGACGCGCTAGTCCGGGCGGGGCCTGCGGGGCGCGGGCTTGCGGGCGGGGTCGCGGGGCCTGCGCTCGGCGGCGCGCTCGTCCCGGGGGCGGCGGTCGCGTGCGGGGCGGGGGCGGTCCCGGTCGGGAGTGGGCCGGGGTTTGCGGTCGACGGCCCCGCGGTCGTCGTCCGGGCGTTTGCGGAACGGGGACTCGCCGTCCACGGCGTCAGGGTCGCGCTGCGTGAACATGCGGCCGAAGCCGATGGCGAGCACGACGGCGGTGGTGATGCCCATGGTCGGGAAGTTCGTGGTCAGCGGCAGGGCGACGGTGAACAGCAACTGCTTGAGCCCGCTGCCCTGCCCGCTCGGCCCGAACAGCAGGAGCGCGGTGATCGCGGTCCCCGCGAACACCAGCGGCGGCTGCACCATCGGCCCGAACAGGTTGCGCCTGCGCACCAGGCAGACCGCCGCGAGGCAGCTCGCGATGTAGGCGTACTGGAAGACCTTGCCCAGCGTCTCCTGCCGCTGCATATCGATCACCGCCGCGACGGCCGCCACCCCGACCGCGAGCGCCACCGCCCCCCACCACGGCAGCCCACGCGACTTCCCGAAGATCGGCCGCTCGTCCCACGCGGGCTCCGGACGATCGTCATCGAGCTCACTCGGGCGATCGTGAGTCGCGGTCACGCCGAACCTCCAACGGAACAGCCCCGCCTGCGCGGGGGATGACAACGTCCCCGCGATGCGTCCCCGGGCAGCAGCGGGGCTGGGCCCCACCTACCCCGGCGAGGTGCGCGGAAGCACCGCAATGATAGCCGTCAACGCCCCGCGCCCCGCGTGTAAGGGGAGCCGAGGGTTGCTACTGGTGAGTAGTCAGGTGGCGGAAACCGGTTCCTACTCGTGCCCCCAGGGAAGCGCCCTGCGGCGAGTAACCGGAGGGGGAGGTGGCGGGAGGGGCGTCGCCGGAGGGGAGCCGACCGGAGTCGGTGACCTGGGGGCAAGCGACTAGGAAACCCGAGGGTGAGCTGCCAAAGCGGCCTTCGGAAGCGCGCGGCCGGTAGCTGTGGCGGGTTGTGCGGTGGCGGACGCCCTCGTCTCGCCACCTGCCCAGCCGCCGGGGACGAGGGGAAGAGGCGGCGGGGCAGCAGGCAGCGGAACGCGCCTGCTGCCCCAGCTAGGACCGCACAGCGGGGGACTGCACGGCGGGGGACCTGGCGGCAGTGGTCCGGGCGGCTTGGACCGCCCGGCCAGGTCCGGGCGGCAGGTACCGCGTGGCGGGACCGCACGGCAGTGGGCCGCACGGCTGGGGCCGGGCGGTCGTGGGCCGTGCGGCTGGGACCACGTGGCAGCGACCGCGCGGTGGGGCCGGGCGGCGGTGGGCCGCACGGCTGGGACCGTGTGGCGGTGGGCTGTGTGGTGGTGGGTCGCACGGCTGGGGCTGTGTAGGTGGTGGGCCGCGCGGTGGGGACCGCGTGGCAGCGACCGCGCGGTAGGGCCGGGCGGCGGTGGGCCGCACGGCTGGGGCTGTGTGGTGGTGGGCCGTGCGGTTGGGGCCGGGCGGCTGGGACCGCGTGGCGGGGCCGGGCGGCGGTGGGCCAGACGGCTGGGACCGCACGGTTGGGCCGGGTGGTTGGGGCTGGGCGGTTGGGCCCGCGTGGCAGCGACCGCGTGGCGGAGCTGTGCGGCAGTGGGCGACACGGCTGGGACCGGGCGGCGTTGGTCCGGGCGGCAGGGAACGCACGGCAGGACTGGCTGGCAGTTGGCCGGACGGCAGGGGCCCGCACGACACTGGCACTGGCACTGGCACTGGCACTGGTGGGCGGTGCTGTGCCAGCGGGGCGCGCTGTGTCGGCAGGTGTGCCGCGCTGTGGAGCGTGCTGTGGCGTGCGGCGCCGCTGAGGGGAGTCGCCTGCACGAGTGTGTTGGGTTCGTGGGTGGGCTTGGGGGCCTCCTTCTGGTTTCTGGCCGTGGGCGGTTGGGGCCGTGGGCGGCGGGGTGGGCTGTGGTCAGGGGTCGGCGGGGGTTGGGTCGTGGCCGTTGAGGGGGAGGGTGGGGTCTTCGGCGCGGCGTAAGAGGGGGAGGGGGGTGGGGGTGGCCGCGGCGTCGCTCAAGGGGGAGACGGTGGTGCGGAAGTGTTCCAGCGCGTCCAGTTCGCGGCGGCGGGCGCTGATGAAGCGTTGGAGGTGGGTGGTGGAGAGGTTGACGGCGTCGATGGCGTTGGTGGCGGCCCGGTGGGCGGTGGCGGAGTGGGCGCGGACGGCGGCGACGTCGTCGGCGATGGTGCGTTCGGTGCCCGCGAACAGGGCCGCCGCGGCCACCACCGCGAAGCCGGTGGGGCCGCAGATGAACACGCGGCGGTCCAGCAGCCAGCGCAGCAGGTCGGGGTCGGTGTCCAGGGCCGCGACGACCGCGGCGTCGGAGGGGACGAACATGATCGTGCCGTAGATGGCGTCGGCCCAGCGCTGGTAGCCCTTGCCCGCGAGTTCGGCGGCGCGGGCGCGGATGTTGCGCACGTGCACGCGCAGGGCGTCGAGGCGTTCCTCGGCGTCGTCGGTTTCCACCGCTTCGGCCCAGCAGACCATGCTCATCTTGGCGTCGACCGGGACTCTGCGGTCGTCGCCCACGATCAGCAGCAGGTCGGGGCGGGCCGCGCCGCCGCCCGCGATGTCGGTTTGGACGGTGAAGTGCAGGCCTTCGCGCAGGCCGAGCGCGCGGGCGGTCTCGACCAGCACCTGTTCGCCGAGTTCGCCGCGCCCGCTGATGGAGGCGAACGCGACCTCGTAGCGGCGCAGCGCGACCTGGTGGGCGTCGGACCGGGCGCGTTCCGCGGCGACCTCGGCGCGGGCGGCGTCGGCGCGGCGGATGCTGTCGGTGTACAGGCGCCAGAACAGCGCGGCCGCCGCGGCGAGCAGCAGCACGAGCACGACGACGACGGTGCCGAGCACGGCGGTCACGGTGGTCCCTCCTTTCGATTCACCTGACGATCTTTACCGCACTCCCCCGACAGAACCAGGCTCGAACGCCCGTTCGACCGGCGAGCCTCCCCCGATCGGGGGCAAGATCCGCCTAATTTGACCCCATGCGGGTGCTGCACACCTCCGACTGGCATGTGGGCCGCAAGTTCCACGGCCGGGATCTGCTCGCCGAGCAGGAGGCGGTGCTCGGCGGCCTGGCCGACCTGGTGTCCGACGAGCGGGTCGACGTCCTGGTCGTCTCGGGCGACCTCTACGACCGCGCGGTGCCCTCGGCGGAGGCCGTCGCGGCGTGCACGCGGGTGCTGCTGCGGGTCGCCGAGGCGGGGGCGAAGATCGTCGTCACCCCGGGCAACCACGATTCCGCGCCGCGGCTGGGCGCGTTCGGGGCGTTCGCCGCCGCGGGCGGGCTGCACCTGCGCACCACTGTCGGCGAGCTGCACAACCCGGTCCTGCTGGCCGACGAGCACGGGCCGGTCGCGTTCTACGGCATCCCCTACCTCGAACCCGAGCCCGCCCGGCACGCGCTGGGGCTCCCGGAGCTGCGCGGGCACTCCGGGGTGCTGGGCGAGGCGATGCGCCGGGTCCGCGCGGACCTGGCCGCCCGCCCGGCGGAGACCCGGTCGGTGGTCCTGTCGCACGCGTTCGTGGTCGGCGGCGAGGCCAGCGAGTCCGAGCGGACCATCGCCGTCGGCGGGGTGCCGTACGTGCCAGCCAAGACTTTCGACGGCGTCGACTACGCCGCCCTCGGCCACCTGCACGGTCCGCAAACGCTTGCCGAGCATCTGCGTTACTCGGGCAGCCCGCTGGCGTACTCGTTTTCCGAGGCGCGCCACCGCAAGTCCGTGTGGCTGGTCGAGTTGGACCACGGCGGCCTCGCGGGCGTCGAGCGCCGGGAGCTGCCGGTGCCCCGTGAGCTGGGCACGCTGCGCGGCGAGCTGGCCGCGTTGCTGACCGAACCCGCGCACGACGCGGAGGCAGAGAAGTTCCTGTCCGTCGTGCTGACCGACCGGGTGCGCCCGATCGACGCGATGCGCAGGCTCCAGGAGCGGTTCCCGCACGCGGTCCACCTCGACTGGCAGCCCGAGGGCGGCAGGCCCGACACGCGCCGGTATTCCGACGCGGTGCGCGGCCGGTCGGACGAGGAGATCGCCTGCTGCTTCGTCGCCGACACCCGCAACAGCGAGCCGACCGAGTCCGAGCGCGGCCTGCTGCGGGAAGCGCTGGCCGCGGTCGCCGGGAAGGAGCCCGAGTGAGGCTGCACCGCCTTGAGCTGAGCGCGTTCGGCCCGTTCGCTGGCCACGAGGTGGTCGACTTCGACCGGCTCGGCGCCGAGGGCCTGTTCCTGCTGCACGGCGACACGGGCGCGGGCAAGACCACGGTGCTGGACGCGGTGGCCTACGCGCTGTTCGGGGCGGTGCCGGGGGCGCGCGCCGAGGTCAAGCGGCTGCGGTGCGACTACGCCGACCCGGACGCGCACACCGAAGTCAGCCTGGAGCTGTCCGTGCGCGGGCACCGGCTGCTGCTGACCCGCAGCCCGGAGTACGAGCGCCCCAAGCGGCGTGGCGACGGGACGACGAAGCAGCCCGCCAAGGCGTCGCTGACCTGGCTCGGCGCCGCGCCAAGCGGGCACGCGTCCGAGGGGGTGACCCGCATCGACGAGGTCGCCCGCGAGGTCGAGGGGCTGCTCGGGATGACCAAGGACCAGTTCTTCCAGGTCGTCCTGTTGCCGCAGGGGGATTTCGCGCAGTTCCTCCGATCGTCCACAGAGGACCGGGAGCGGCTGCTGGAGAAGCTATTCGGCACGCAGCATTTCGAGCGGGTCGAGAAGTGGTTCCGGGATCGCCGCCTGGAGCGCAGGCATGTGGTCGACAAGGCGAAGGCGGACTCGCGGGAGCTGGTCGCGCGGTTCGCGCAGGCGGCGGGCGTCGAGCCGCCGGAAGAGGCGGACCCGGTCTGGCTCGACGGGATTCTGGGCGAGGTCGAGACCGCCGACGCCGACGCGGCGGCCATCGCGGCGGATGCGGCGGGCAAGCGGGATCGGGCGGACGCGGCGCTGACCGAGGGGCGCGAGCTAGTCGACCGGGTCCGGCGTGTCCGGCGGGCCACCGACGACCTCGCCGAACTGGCCGAGCAGGCCGAGGTGCGGGCGCAGTCGCGCGACGAGCTGTCCGCCGCGCTGCGGGCGGTTCCGGTGGTGACCGCCGCCGAGCAGGTGCGGCGGGCCGAGCGGAAAGCGGACCAGGCCGAGCAGGCGGTGCGCGAGCGCGCGTCGGACGCGGAAGAGGCGGGCTTCGCCGAGCCGGACGCGCTGCTTTCCGAGCTGCGCAAGGAGTCCGCGCGGCTGCGGGAGGAAGCGGGCGGGCTCGCGGCGCTGGTCGCGGAAGCCGAGCGGCAGCGGGTGGATGAGGCGCGACTGGTCGACCTGGGCGAGCGGATCGAGGCCGCGCGGCAGGCGGCCGAAGACATCGCCGCGCGGTCGGCCGGATTCCCGGAGCGGATCGCCGCCGCGCGCGAAGACCTGTCGAAGGCGACCGAGGCGCGGGCCGCGCTGCCCGGGTTGCTGGCACGCAAGGACGAGGTCGCCGCCGCGCTCGCTGACCAGGGGGCGCTGCCCAAAGCCGAGGAAGCCTTGGCGGCGGCCAAGTCCGCGCACCAGGACGCCGTGGACGCCCACCAGGCGGCCCGGGACCTGGTGCTGGATCTGCGGCAGCGGCGGCTGGACGGGATGGCGGCGGAACTGGCCGAGGGCCTGGCGGCGGGGGAGTCGTGCCCGGTGTGCGGGTCGGTCGAGCATCCCGCGCCCGCGCACCCCACGTCGGTCCGCGCGACCCCGGAGGACGAGGAAGCCGCCCAGGCCGACGAGGGCAAGCTGGCCAAAGCCCGTGAGAGCGCAGCGAACGCGGTCACCCGGGCGCAGCACGCGCTCAAGACGCTGGCCGAGCGGCTGGCTCCCTGGTCCGAAGTGGACTTGGCGCGGGTGCACGCGTCCGCGCTCGCGGCGTTCCAGTCGGCGGACGAGCTGGCGGGCAGGCACGGCGCGCTCGACAAGGCGCTGGCGGCGCTGGAAGCCGAGGCCGAGGCGCTGCGGGGCAAGCACGGGGCGCTGGAGCGGGAGGCGGTGTCGCTGGAGTCGGAGCGGACCGCGCTCGCCGCGACCGTCGCCGACCGGGCGTCCACTGTGGAGCAGGCGCGCGGGGAGCACGCGTCCGTTGGCGCGCGGCGACGACACTTGCTGACGCTGGTGACGGCCGTCGACGCTCTCATCGAGGCGCAGACCGCGGCGGTCACCGCCCGGGAACGGCTCAAGGAGCAGCGCGACGCGCTCGCCGACGTGGTGTCCGAGGCCGGATTCGCCGACCTGGCCGAGGCGTTGGGCGCGGCCCGCGACGACACCGTCATCGACAAGCTGCGCGAACAGCTCGCCGAGGCGGAGAAGCGCGAGGCCGCCAGCCGCTCGATCCTGGCCGACCCGGACCTGTTCGGCATCGAGGCCGACCTCGACGTCGACCTGCTTCCGTTGACCCAGGCCGCGAAGCAGGCGCGCACGCTGGCCGAGGACGCCGTGGCCGGAGCCCGGACCGCCGCGACCCGCCTGCGCGAGGCTCGGCGCCTCGGCGAGCGGCTGCGCGTGGCCTGGGCGGCATTGGCGCCGCTGGAAGCCGAGTTCGCCGAGCTTGACGCGCTGACCGACGTGGTGAACGGCCGCGGGCAGAACTCCACCAGGATGTCGCTGCGCTCCTACGTCCTCGCGGCCCGGCTGGAGGACATCGCCGCCGCGGGCACCGAGCGGCTGCGGCAGATGACCCAGGGCCGCTATTCGTTCGTGCACAGCGACGAGGCGGGCGCGCGCGGCACCCGCGGCGGCCTCGGGCTCGACGTGCTGGACGACTTCTCCGGCCGCACCCGGCCCGCGAAAACCCTGTCCGGCGGCGAGTCTTTCGTCGCGTCCCTGGCGCTGGCGCTCGGCTTGGCCGATGTGGTGGCCGCCGAAAGCGGTGGCGGCGCGCTGCTGGACACCCTGTTCGTGGACGAGGGATTCGGCACGCTCGACGCCGGGACGCTGGACGACGTCATGGCGATCCTGGACTCGCTGCGGGAAGGCGGCCGGGTCGTCGGCCTGGTGTCGCATGTGGACGAATTGCGGCAGCGGATTCCCGTGCGGCTGCGGGTGGCGAAGGCTCGGACTGGGTCGACCTTGCACCTGACCGCGTGATCAGGGTGTGATGCCCCGCGCGGCGGCGCGCCAGAGGTGCATGCCCGCGTAGGAGCGCCACGGCCGCCACGCCTTGCCGCGCTCGGCGAGACCGTCCATTGTGGGCGGAAGGTTCAGCAGCTTGGCGCCGTTGCGCAGCGCGATGTCCTGCGGCAGCAGCACATCCGGGTCGCCCAGCAGGCGCATCACCACGTAGCCCGCCGTCCACGGGCCGATGCCCGCGTAGGTCTGCAACCGGCTGCGCAGCGTCTCCGCGTCCACGCCCACATGCAGCTCCAGGTCGCCGGAGGCGATCGCGGCGCAGACGGCGCGGATCGTCTCCACCCGGCGGGCCGGGCCCGCGATCAGCTCCGACGCCCGCTCGGCCACCGCCGCCGCCGAGGGGAACAGCGTGGTCAGTTCCCCTTCCGGATTGGGCAGTTCCTCGCCGATGGCCTCGGTCAGCCTGCGCGCGCCGGTCCGCGCGGCCGCCACGCTGACCTGTTGGCCCAGCAGCGCCCGCACCACGGTTTCCGTGCCGTCCACACTGCCCGGAACCCGGATTCCGGGGGTCGCGGCGACCGACGCGGTGAGCGCGGGATCGGCCGCGAGGACCCGGTCCACCGCGGCCGGGTCGGCGTCGAGGTCGAACAGCCGCCGCAGCCGGGAGACCGCCGTGCCGAGATCACGCAGGTCGGCCAGCCGCAGCGCGCACTCCACATGGTTTCCCGCTGGCCGCAGGTGCGCGGTCGCCGAGCCGTGCGGCAGCCGCAGGGTCCGCGAGTAGCGGCCGGGGCGCGCGGCCTCGACCCCAGGAATCGCCCGTGCGCCAAGGAAAGCCAGGATTCCGGCCGCGTCGAATGGAGTCCGCACCGGCAGCCGCAGCGTGACCCGGCCGCCGCTCGCGGCCTGCCGGGGCCTGGCCGCCCGCTGCGCGGCCAGGCGCAGTTCGGACGGCGTCGTGGCGAACACGGCCCGCACGGTGTCGTTAAACTGCCGGACGCTGGCGAACCCGGAGGCGAACGCCACCTCGGACACCGACATCGTCGTGGTCTCCAGCAGCAGCCGCGCGGTGTGCGCGCGGTGCGCCCGCGCCAGCGCCAGTGGACCCGCGCCCAGTTCCGCGGTGAGCACCCGGGTCAGGTGGCGTTCCGAATAGCCCACTCTGCGGGCGAGTCCTGGCACGCCTTCGCGTTCCACCACCCCGTCCGAAATCAGGCGCATCGCGCGTCCGGCCAGGTCACCGCGCAGATCCCACTCCGGTGAACCTGGGACTGTGTCGGGTAGACAGCGTCTGCACGCCCGGTATCCGGACTGCTGCGCCGCCGCGGCGGTCGGGAAGAACTCGACGTTCCTGCGCTTCGGCGTGATCGACGGGCACGACGGCCTGCAGTAGATCCCAGTGGGGCGCACGGCGAGGAAGAACTGCCCGTCGAAGCGCGCGTCGCGCGAGACGACAGCGTGGTATCCCTGCTCCGGGTCGATCAACACCCGACCATGCTGCCGGCGCGCGTCTCGAAGGGCTGGCAGGAAAGAGACATGTGGTTCGCGAAGAGGAAAAAAAGAGAAGCGGGGATCTGCTTAGCCGCAGATCCCCGCTCCCGTTTATTGCGTCTGTGTTACGTGACTGCCTGGACCACCACGTCACCCGAGCCGACCACCACGTCGGCCTCGGTGCGGACCTGCACGTTGCCGAGCAGGACGCGTCCTTCTTCCGGAGCCTCGTTGGCGGTCACTGTTCCCCGCACGGTCCACTGCGCGCCCGCGTCGCGCGCGGCGTTCGCGTCGGTCACCGACACCGAGCCGAACGCGGGATTGACGAAGACATCCAGGTGGTCGAACGTCGTCGTGCCCGAGGGAACCGCGAAGCCCTCGACCAGCACCACCCAGATTCCCGGCGCCGGATTGGGGATGACGACCTGCTCCTCGGAGTCGCCGTCGGCCTGCTGGCCCGCGAGGACGCACCGGCCGGTGGTGCAGTTGAACACGGCGAGGTCGAGGTCGGCCGCGGCGTCGGAGGTGTTGCCGATCTTCGCCCGCAGCGAGGTCGACCCCGGCGTCACGATCACCTGGAAATGCTTGCCCTCCTGGTCGGCGATGCTGAACTGCCCCAGCTTGGCGCTGCCCAGCGGCGTGCCGGTCGCCCGCCCGGTGAACGGCCCGAACAGGTTCTTGAGCGTGTACTCCCGAATCACCGGTGTGCCCGCCGCGGCCGAGGCGATCGTGTCGGGGTTCGGGGAGACCGAAGCGCCCAACACCGACGCGGTCAGCGTGAACGGCGCGGCCGCGGCGTCGGAGGTGCGGCGGGCCTCCACGACGACCTCCCACACGCCCGCCTGCGGGTTGGTCACCGTGCGGCTCGTCGGGCTGCCCGCGTCGCACCCCGGGCCACCGGGAACCGGCGGGTTGTAGCAGTTCAGCGACGAGTTGGCCTCCACGCCCACGCCGTACGGGTGGAACCGCAGGAACCGAAGCTGCCCCGCGCCCGCGGCCGCGCCGCCGCCGTTCAGGTCGACCTTGAACGCCGGGGCGCCCCGTGGGACGCGGTAGAAGAACTTCACGACCTCGTTGCGGCCGACCTGCCCGCCCTTGATGACGGTGAAGTTGTTGGCCGAGGTGAAGTCCTCCGCCGCGATCACCGTGTTCAAGGTCTGCCCGTCGATGCCCGAGGTCGTCGGGCTGTCCAGGTTCAGGATCGCGGAGTGGATGCCGGTCGACCCCGGATTCACCGTGACGTCGAACTTGACGGCGCTGTTCTTGGGCAGCGTCACCGTCTTCGCCGAGCTGAACGTGCCGTCGTTGCCGACCCAGTCGACCTTGTAGGTGACCGGGTGGTCCGGACCGGACGTGCGGGTGAAGGTGTACTGCCGCACGTAGCGGTCGCCCGCCTTCACGCCCTCGCGGTCGTTGATGCCGACGCCGACGCCCGGGGTCTTGAGAAACCCGGACAGCGCGGTGTTGACCGGCACGGACGCGGTGATGTCGGTGGTGCTCGGGTTCGACTTGAGCAGGTTCCACGCCTTCGTGGTGTCGATCAGGCCGTTGCCCTGCTCGTAGGCGCCCAGCCCGGCGATGAACCGCGCGCTCGACTGGAACGCGGCGCGCAGCTGCGCGGGCTTGTGCGAGACGCCGCGCGCCTTCGCCGCGCTGACCAGCAGCGCCGCCGCGCCCGCCGCCTGCGGCGATGCCATCGAGGTGCCGTTGAACTGCGCGTAGCCCGGCGGCAGGGGATAGGTGCCCGCCACCGGCTGGCCCGCCTGCCAGGTCGGGACCGTGGAGATCGCCGAGCCGGGGGCGACGATGTTCGGCTTGAAGCCGCCGTCCTCGCGCGGGCCGCGCGAGGAGAAGCCGTGCAGGCTCTCGGCGACGCCCAGGTCCGAGCCGTAGTTGCGCTGCCAGGTCTCCTTGGTGATGTAGGAGCCGACCGAGAGCACCTTCGTCGCCACCGACGGGTCGCCGACGGTGTTCGAGCCCGCGCCGGAGTTGCCCGCCGAGATGAACATCTGCACGTCGTAGGTGTCGATGAGCCGGTCGTACAGCTCGGCGCGCGCGTTGTTGCCGTCGTTGAGGGCGGGCAGGCCGCCGATCGACATGTTGATCACGTCGACGTTCGCGTCCCGGGCCGCGTAGATCATGCCTTCGAGCAGCGCGTGGTTGGTGCAGCCGGTGATGAACAGGCACACCCGCACGCTCACCAGCTTCGCGCCCGGCGCCGCGCCGTTCATCGTGCCGCCGAAAAGCCGGTTGCCCGCGACGATGCCCGCGACGTGCGAGCCGTGCGCGCCGGAGACGATGCCGATGTTGACGGCGTTGTTGGTCGCGTCGGTCTGCACGACGAACGGCATGGACTCGCGCACCGGGGTCGCCGGGTTGTCCGTGCCGAACGCGCCGACGTCGTACTTGACCTTGTAGTTGGTCATCGGCTTGTCGTCGCCGAAGGTGCCGGTCTGGTTCGCGTCCACCCACACGGTGTTCGTCGCGGGGTTCCACACGACGCCGAACAGGCCGCTGGTGCCCGCGCCGTTGCCGTCGCGGTTGACGTCCGAGCCGACCTCGCCGCCGAGCCGGGGGTCGCGCTCGTTGAACGTGCCCGACCGCAGCTGGCCCTCGGCGGGCAGGCCGACCGAGGCGCCGCTGACGGTAGCGGTCATCGGGACCCACGTCGGGTCGTTGTCCTTGTTGACGCCGTTGACGAAGGACGAGTCCGTGAAGGTCACCCAGTCGGTGATCTTGCGCTCGTTCGTGCTGGTCGTGTTCAGCGACGGGTGACCGAGGTCGACGCCGCTGTCGAGGACCGCGATCGTCGTGCCGCGCCCGTCCCAGGTCGGGTGCTCGTTCACGAACTGGGCGGCGTTGATGTCACCGGTCGGCATGTACGGGTTGACCCCCGGCGTCGACGGCCCCGGAGCGGGCTGCGGCGTGGGGTCGGCGATGCCGGTGGGGCGCGGGTCGGGGAGCGGGATGTTCTCGTCCAGGTCCAGCGCGGTCACCCCGGGGAGCTTGGCGACCTTCTTGACCTGGTCGACGGGGACCTCGGCGCGCACGTAGCCGATCTCGTCGGCCCGGTGCTCGACCTTCGCGCCCGCCCTGGTCAGCTCGTCCACCCGGCGGGCGCTGTCGCCCCGGTCGGTGGCGATGAGGACCTTGACCGTCTTCGCGCCGGACTGCACCGCCTTGGCTAACAGGTCCAAGTCGTGTTTGCCGATGCCGGGGCCCTCGTCGGCCGGGGCGGGCGCGGCGGCGGCCGGGGCCGAGGACAGCATGACCCCGGTGACGGCCGTGCTGAACGCCAGGCCGAGGGCCAACCGGCTGCGGGTGCGCCATTCAGGTTGAGTCATCCCACTTCCTTCTTCCTCAGCGGGTGAGCTGGGCGCGCGCCTGGAACCTCCGGTGGGCGGACGACAGCAGGGCGCTCACGGAGTGTTGTTGGCGAGCCCAGCGGTGACTAGCGTCCATTTGGGTTAATCCAGTAGTGGAAATCTGGACTATTGGGCACGGAGTGTGCATCCATCGCCGCTGGTGTCCGGGTGTTACCCCGCGAACGGGCGCTGTTGTGCGTATGTATGTCCTACGACACATCGCGCAGCGTCACCAAAACTGGGAATAACGTTGGTAACGGTTTGACACCCGCCCCGGGCCGGAAGCCGCCAGGGGGTCGGTCCGTAGACTCAACCACCGTGAGTTTGACCCTCGGGATCGTCGGCCTGCCCAACGTCGGCAAGTCCACCCTGTTCAACGCCCTGACGAACAACGACGTGCTCGCCGCGAACTACCCGTTCGCGACCATCGAGCCCAACGTCGGCATCGTCCCGCTCCCCGACCCGCGGCTGGACAAGCTCGCCGAGATCTTCGGCAGCGAGCGCATCGTGCCCGCAGTGGTGTCGTTCGTGGACATCGCGGGCATCGTCAAGGGCGCGTCGGAGGGGGCTGGCCTGGGCAACAAGTTCCTGGCCAACATCCGCGAGGCCAACGCCATCTGTCAGGTCATCCGCGTCTTCGACGACCCGGACGTCGTGCACGTCGACGGCAACGTCGACCCGCTGGCCGACATCGAGACCATCAACACCGAGCTGATCCTCGCCGACCTCCAGACCCTGGAGAAGGCCCTGGCCCGCCTGGAGAAGGAGGCCCGCACCCGCAAGGAGGCACGCCCCACCCTGGACGCGGCCACCAAGGCCAAGGACATCCTCGACGGCGGCCGCACCCTGTTCGCCGCGCAGTCCGAAGTGGACCTCTCGCTGCTGCGCGAGCTGAGCCTGCTCACCACCAAGCCCTTCCTCTACGTCTTCAACGCCGACGAGTCGGTCCTGACCAACGACGCCCGCGTCGCCGAACTCGCGAAAATGGTCATGCCAGCCGACGCCGTTTTCCTCGACGCCAAAGTCGAAGCCGAACTGCTGGAACTGGACGAGGAATCCACCCGCGAACTACTGGAATCCGTCGGCCAGACCGAACCCGGCCTCAACGCCCTCGCCCGCGCCGGTTTCCACACCCTCGGCCTGCAGACCTACCTCACGGCGGGCCCGAAAGAAGCCCGCGCCTGGACCATCCCCCAGGGCGCCACCGCCCCCCAGGCCGCTGGCGTCATCCACTCCGACTTCGAGCGCGGCTTCATCAAGGCCGAAGTCGTGTCATTCGACGACCTGGTCGCCGCGGGCTCCATGGCCGCGGCTAAGTCGGCGGGCAAGGTCCGCATCGAAGGCAAGGACTACATCATGGCCGACGGCGACGTGGTCGAGTTCCGCTTCAACGTGTGACCGGTGACCGCGGTCGTCAAATCGCGATCACTGTGAGCATATCGTCAAGTCCAGTGAAGTCCGACGGATTGCGAGTGTAGAGCGGCAATTCGCGTGCGGACGCGATGGCCGCGATCATCAAATCGATTCGGCGAGGGCGGGGCTCGCGATTGGCCAGCAAAGTCAAGGCGACCAGCGTTCCGTACCTGGCGGCGGCCTCGGCGTCGAAGGGGAGTGGATCGAATTCGACGATGGCGGCGCCCAGTTTCTCGGTGCGTACCGCTCTGGTGTGCGGGTCTCTGGCCATCGCGACACCCTGATGCAGCTCGGCCATGGTCACCGCGGTGATTTCCGGCGTCGCGGGTAGAAGGATCGGATCGAGTAGTGCCAGGTCTATGTAGACGCAGGTGTCGAGCACGCCGGACTCGGGGCGGTCAGCCACGGGACGCGTCCCATGGGGCGTCGTCACCGACGCGGTCCTCGGAACCGAAGAAGGCGTCGGCCTCGTCGCGCATGAGACCGTAGTCGACGCGAGGAAGCTTGCGGTGCCGCTCGACCAGTTCCTCGGCGCTCAGGCGGCGCTTGCGGGCCAGTGGCCGGAGTTCGGCTATCTCGACGCCATTGCGGGTGACGTGAAAGGTTTCCCCCGCCTCGACGGCGTTCATGACCTCGGCGGAGTTGTTTCGGAACTCCCGTTGGCTGATGACCTTCATCACGCTAGTGTAGCACCATGTAGCACGCTGGGCTACAAGCGGCTTTGCCGTCTCGCGTGGCTTGGTTTCAAACGGGAGCGATATTGCGGGGAGCGTGCTTGGCGCCAGCCGAATCCGAGGGGTTTTCGTTTTATTGGTCCCGGGTGTGGAGTACCGCCGAACGCACTATTCCAAGTGAATCTTCGGCGCTGATTCCCGAGACAGTCGTACATCTTCTCCACACTCGATCTTTGGCGGCCCGTCATGCCCCGCGTCTACGTTTCTGCCACGCACGGAGCACGTGCGGACACGAGTAGTGACACGATCGGAGTTGACCGTGGAGCGTCGGAACTTTCTTCGGGTAGCCGTCGTGGGGGGTGCCGCCGCCGCGTTTGGCGGGGCTTCTTGGGGGACAGCGTTCGCGGCTACGGCGCAGCCGGGGCCGAGCCCGTACGGGGCGTTGCAGGCCGCTGACGCGAATGGGATTCGGCTGCCCGCCGGGTTCACCAGCCGGGTGATCGCCCGGACCGGGCAGAAGGTGGCCGGGACCAACTACACCTGGCACCCGGCGCCGGACGGCGGGGCGTGTTTCGCCGACGGGACGGGGTGGATCTACGTCTCCAACAGCGAGGTGTCCAGCACCGGCGGCGTCGGCGCGGTCAAGTTCAACTCGACCGGGCAGATCACCGGGGCCTACCGCACGCTGTCCAACACCAACGTCAACTGCGCGGGCGGGGCGACGCCGTGGAACACGTGGCTGTCCTGTGAGGAGGTGTCCAACGGGCGGGTGTTCGAGACCGACCCGTGGGGGGTGAACCCGGCCGTCGCGCGGCCCGCGATGGGCATCTTCAAGCACGAGGCGTGCGCCGCCGACGCCGACCACGGGTACATCTACCTCACCGAGGACGTCAGCGACGGCTGCTTCTACCGGTTCCGCCCGAACACCTGGGGCAACCTGTCCAGCGGCACCCTGCAGGTCATGGTGGGCTCCAACTCGCAGACCAGCGGCTCGGTGACCTGGGCGAACGTCCCCGACCCGGACGGCAGCCCCACCGCGACCCGCAACCAGGTGAGCGGCGCGAAGCGGTTCAACGGCGGCGAAGGCTGCTACTACGCCGCGGGCACCTGCTGGTTCACCACCAAGGGCGACAACCGGGTGTGGGCCTACGACGCGAACAACTCCACGATCTCGCTCACCTACGACGACTCGCTCGTCACCAGCGGCACCGCGCCGCTGACCGGCGTCGACAACGTCACCCGCACCTCCAGCGGCGACCTGTTCGTCGCCGAGGACGGCGGCAACATGGAGATCTGCATCATCACCCCCACCGGCGTCGTCGCGCCGTTCCTGCAGGTCACCGGCCAGACGTCGTCGGAGATCACCGGCCCGGCGTTCAGCCCGAACGGCAGCCGCCTGTACTTCTCCTCGCAGCGCGGCACCACCGGCAGCAGCAGCGGCGGCATCACCTACGAGGTGACCGGCCCGTTCCGCTCCTGAGCCCGCTCGGCGGGGGGGGGGGGGGGGGGGGGGGGGGGGGGGGGGGGGGGGGGGGGGAGGTGAGCAAACGCACAGAGTTCTGTGTCGGGGAAGAAATCAA
>NZ_JBVJIN010000013.1:0-26605 GCF_055586285.1 Actinokineospora sp. NPDC051303 | reverse complement strand
AGGGAGGGGCGCCCCCCCGGGTGGGGTGCCTTCCCCTTTCCCCCCCCCCCCCCCCCCCCCCCCCCCCCCCTTTCTCCCCCCCCGCGCCCGCTCAGGCCCGCATGGCCTCGACCACGCCGTCGATCTCCTGGGCCAGTGACACGTCCAGCGCGGTGATGCCGCCCGCGGAGTGCGTGCTGCACCGGAAGGTGAGGGTGCGCCAGCGGATGTCGATGTCGGGGTGGTGGTTGTCGTTCTCGGCGATCTCGGCGACCCGGTTGACCACCTGGATGGCGTGCGGGAAGTCGGGCAACTCGACCTCGCGCACCAGGGTCGCCGCTTCCAGCCGCCACTCCGACAGCACGCCAAGCGCCTTGCCGATGTCCTCATCGCTCAGCAGTTCAGCCATGGTCCCCATAGTGGCCCCCGGCGCGGGCGTACGCTCGTCACCGCCACGGGAGTCCGGTGCCGCGCCGGGCTGAGAGGGGGGCACGCAGCCCCTGACCGTCCACACCTGATCGGGATCATGCCCGCGCAGGGAGGTCCTCGTGGCGCGCCCGCCGCGAGGAAGGACCGTCATGCGTCGCATCGTCTCCCTGGTCGCGGTGGCCTTGGCCGCCGCTGGCTGCTCGGTGGGCGGCTCGGGCGAGCAGCCCGGTGAGCGTTCCGTCGTCCTGGTCACCCACGATTCGTTCGAGGTGGACCCGGCGCTGCTGGACAGGTTCCGCGCCGACACCGGCGTGCGGATCGACGTCCGCAAGAGCGGCGACGCGGGCGCGCTGACCAACCAACTGGTGCTCACCAAGGCCAACCCGGTCGGCGACGTCGCGTTCGGCGTCGACACCACCTTCACCTCGCGCGCGCTCGACGAGGGCGTCTTCGCCGAGTACCGCAGCCCCGAGGCGGCCAAGGGCCCGCAGCGCTACGCCGTGGACGACACCGGCCGGGTGACGGCGGTGGACGTGGGCGACGTGTGCGTCAACGTCGACACCGCCGCGCTCGCCGCACGGAATCTGCCCGCGCCCACGACGTACGAGGACCTGGCCGACCCCAGGTACAAGGACCTGCTGGTGGTCGAGGACCCGGCCACCTCGTCGCCGGGGCTGGCGTTCGTGCTCGGCACCATCGCCCGGTTCGGCGACCAGGGCTGGGTCGGCTACTGGGAACGGCTCAGGGCCAACGGGGTGAAGGTGGTCAGCGGCTGGGAAGAGGCCTACACGCAGGAGTTCTCCGGCTCGTCGGGCAAGGGGCCGCGGCCGATCGTGGTGTCGTACGCGTCGTCCCCGTCCGCGGAGGTCGGTGCGGACGGGCTGCCGCGCACCGCCGCGGTCCTGGGCACCTGTTTCCGCCAGGTCGAGTACGCGGGTGTGCTGGCGGGCGCGAAGAACCCCGACGCGGCCCGCGAGGTGCTGGACTTCCTGCTGTCGGAGCCGTTCCAGGCGCAGGTCCCGGACAAGATGTACGTCTACCCGGCGCGCGACGGCGTCGCGCTGCCCGAGGCGTGGCGGAAAGCGGCGCCGCTGCCGGAAAATCCGGCCGCGCTGCCCGCGCGCGACATCCAGGCGAACCGGGAGCGGTGGATCGAGCAGTGGCGCGCGGCCGTCGCGCGGTGACCCTGGCGGCCGCGCTGCCGCTGGGGTTCCTCGCGGTCTTCTTCGTGTGGCCGGTCGCGGCGATCATCCGGCTCGGTTTCGCGGGCGGCGGAGTCGGGAAGGTGCTCGCTGACGCCGACACCTGGGACCTCGTCGCGTTCACCCTGGCGCAGGCTGCCGCGTCGACGCTGGTCGCGTTGCTCGCGGGCCTGCCGGTGGCGTTTCTGTTGGCGCGCTGCGCTTTGCCGGGAACCGGGTTCGTGCGGGCGGCGATCCTGGTGCCGTTCGTGCTGCCGACCGTGGTCGTCGGCCTGGCTTTTCGGTCGCTGCTGCCCGACGGCGGCGTGGCCGCGATCGTGCTGGCCAACGCGTTCTTCAATGTCGCGGTGGTCGCGCGCACCGTTGGTGGGCTGTGGTCGCATGTGGACCGTCGCGCCGAGGACGCCGCCCGCGCGCTCGGGGCGTCGCGGTGGCGGACGTTCACCTCGATCACGCTGCCCGCGCTGACCCCCGCGATCGGCTCAGCCGCCGCGGTCGTGTTCCTGTTCTGCGCCACCAGTTTCGGCGTCGTGCTGCTGCTCGGTGGCGCGCGGCACCGGACGCTGGAGACCGAGATTTACTTGCGCACGGTCGAACTGCTCGACCTGCCGGGCGCGGCGGCGCTGTCCCTGCTCCAACTCGCCGCGGTCGTGGCTGCCCTGGTCGCTGGGGCGGTGGCGCGTCGGCGGCGGGAGACCTCGTTGCGGCTGCGCGGTCGGGTGGAGACCGCGCGCCGACCAGTCGGCGGTGAATGGGCCGTGGTGGCCGCGGCGTATGTGGTCGTGGCGTTGTTGTTGGTGCCCATCGGTTCCCTGGTCGTGCGCTCTCTGTCCACATCAGACGGTTGGGGCTTCGACGGGTACCGCGCGTTGGCGGGAACGGGATACCGCGGTTCGCTGCAAGTGTCCGGAGTGGACGCCGCGATCAACTCCGTGCGGGTCGCCACCGACGCGACCCTGCTGGCGTTGCTGCTCGGCGTGGTGGCCTCGGTGGTGCTGGTGACCCTGGGCAGGGCGCGGTCGCGGCTCGTGGAGGCCATGGACACCGCGCTGATGCTGCCCTTGGGCGTGTCCGCGGTGACGGTCGGCTTCGGCTACCTGATCACCCTCGACGCCCTCCCCGGCGACCTGCGGACCTCGGCGGCCCTGGTCCCACTGGCCCAGGCGCTGGTGGTGACCCCACTGGTGATCCGCACCCTGCTGCCGGTCCTCCGCTCGATCGACGACCGCCTCCGCCAAGCCGCCGCCACCCTCGGCGCCTCCCCCTGGCGCGTCTTGCGGGAAGTCGACATCCCGTTGGCGGGCCGCTCCTGCCTCGCCGCCACCGCCTTCGCCTACGTCATCGCCCTCGGCGAGTTCGGCGCCACCAGCTTCCTGGTCCGCCCGGACGCCGCCACCCTCCCGGTCGTCATCGGCAGACTCGTGTCCCGCCCCGGCGAACTGAACAACCAGATGGCCTACGCGGCCTGCACCCTGCTGATGCTGGTCACCGTCGCCATCGTCCTGCTCGTAGACCGCCTCCGCGTCGGCTCAGTCGGCGAGTTCTGACGCCCGCCTCGCGTGATGCCGGTCGGGCCACCGCGAGAGGATCTCCAGCACGGCGGGTGGGCGGTCTTCGGGCGGATCGCGCGTTCCAGAGCTGGGTGAATGCCGGTGAGCAGCCCTCGGGTGCGGTTGCCGAGCCGAGTGGACTCGCCTGCCAGGTCGTCTTCGAACCCGACCTGCACGTCCAGCTCGGTCGGCGCCTCGTGGCCGACATCGACCGGCCGCGGCGTATGCGGCAGGGACCGGGCGGCGTCACCGACTGAGGCGTCAGTCATGCCGAGCCTGGCGACCAGAGTTCCATGATCAGGAGCCACGAAGACGGCAACGGGAACCGCCCCGCTCCAGTTTATCGGGGATTGGCTCCGGCGGAAGGTAGGCGGGAAATCTGTGGACAACTTCGGCCATTGTGGATAACTCAAGGTTTGGCCGCGGAGTTGTCGGGCGTATGCGGCAGAGTGGAACTTGCGAAGGGGGTGGGGACTGTGCTGCGGGTTGAGGGGATCACCGTGCGGTATGGGGCGGTGGCCGCGGTGTCCGGTGTGGACATCGCGGTAGCCGATGGTGAGGTGGTGGCGTTGCTCGGGCCATCGGGGTGTGGGAAGTCGACGCTGTTGCGGGCGGTGGCGGGGTTGGAGCGGCCGGATGCGGGGGTGGTGCGGTGGGACGGGGTCGATCTCGCGGGGACCCCTGTGCACAGGCGCGGGTTCGGGCTGGTCTTCCAGGATGGGCAACTGTTTCCGCACCAGGATGTCGCGGGCAATGTGGCCTTTGGGCTGCGGATGCACGGCGTCGCCAAGGGGGAGCGGGGCGCGCGGGTGGGGGAGTTGCTTGAGTTAGTGGGGCTCGCGGGCTACGGGGCGCGGCGGGTCACCGAGTTGTCCGGCGGGGAGCAGCAGCGGGTGGCGCTGGCGCGGGCATTGGCGCCTCGGCCCCGGTTGCTGCTGTTGGACGAGCCACTGTCCGCTTTGGACCGGGCGCTGCGGGAGAACCTGGCCCTCGACCTGTCCCGGGTCCTGCGCTCGGCTGGCGCCACAGCCCTGCTGGTCACCCACGACCACGACGAGGCGTTCACCCTGGCCGACCGGGTCGCGGTGATGCGCGGTGGGCGGATCAGTCAGGTGGGGCGGCCGGACGAGGTGTGGCGGCGGCCGGTGGACGAGGACACCGCACGGTTCCTCGGGTGCGGCCTCGTGGTCGACGCGCGGGTTGCCGGTGGGCGGGTGACCTGTGAGTTCGGCTCGGTCGGGCTGCCGTGGGCTCCGGGCGGCGAGGTCCGGTTAGGGCTGCGGCCCACTGGTCTGCGGGTCGGCGACGGCCCGACCGAGGCGACTGTGACCGCCCGCGTCCACCGCAGCGACCACGTGCGGCTGGTGGTGGACACCGGGACCCGCGTGGTCGACGCGGTGGCCGGGGTCGCGGACGCGCCGGACGTGGGCACCGCCGTGCGACTGGCCTTGGACCCGGACGGCCTCGCGGTGCTGGGCTGACCGGCGGCGCCCGCGATCCCGGGCAAGCGGACGTGCGGCCGCGCCCCCCGGTGCGACCGCACGTCCGCCCGCCCCCGGCCGGGCCGGGTGGCTCCGCCCCGGAGTGCGCTGCCCCGGATGGGTCGGGTTGGGCTGAGCCGTCCCGGGCTGGTGTGCTCCGGCTGAGCATCCCTGGGTTGGTGTGCCCGGGTTGAGCTGTTCTCGGTCTGGCCGGTTCGGGTTGAGCCGCCCCTGGGTTGGTGTGCCTGGGTTGAGCCGTTCTCGGGCTGGCCCGCCCGGGTTGAGCCTCCCCGGGCTGATGTGCCCCGGCTGAGCCGCTTGGGTCAGCCGTCGCGGGTGAGCATTCGGGACAGCGCCAGGGAATAGCCGATCGCGATGTAGCAGGCCGCGCGGAGCAGGCCCTCGGTGATCGAGCCGGTGGGCAGCGGGTCGCTGACGACGTCGCTGACCGACTGCCAGCTGGTGGTGATCAGCACCGGGTCCAGCCAGTCCAGGGCCGGGATGACGCTCAGCACCCCGGACAGGATGACCAGCCCCAGCGACACCACCACGACGATCAGCGGGTGCTCGGTCCACGCCGACACCGCCAGCGCCACCGCGGCCAGCGCCCACACCTGCACGGTCACCAGGACCACGGTCAGCAGCACCCGGCCCACGCCGTCGAGGAACGGCAGCTGGGTGCCCGACGCGGTCAGCATGCCCTCGCCGCCGAGCAGCAGGACGCCCGCGACGATGCCGGTGACCGCCATGAGCAGGGTCGCCAGCAGGCTGACGGTGGCCACGCCGAACGCCTTCACCGCGAGCAGCCGGGCCCGGCCGACCGGCGCGGTGAGCAGGTTGCGCAGGGTGCCGTGCGCGGTCTCGCCCGCGAGGGCGTCGGCGGCGAGCATCGCCCCGGTTAGCGGCAGCAGCATGTTCAGCGACACCACCAGCGCGAACACCGGAAGCAGCAGCCCGTTGCCCGCGACCAGCGACTCCAGGCCCTGCCCCATCGGCTCGTCGCTGTTGGCGTCGGTGGCGATCGCGATGCCGATGCCCGCGACGACCGGCACCAGGGCCAGCAGGCCCAGGCCGATGAGGGTGCGCGGGCGGCGCAGCATCATCCGCAGTTCCGAGCGCATCAGCCGCAGCAGCGGGGCGCGGCGGGCGGTGAGCGGGGCGGACACGGTCATGGCGGTCATCGGGCGTCCTCGGGGATCAAGGTGGCCAGGTCGTCCAGGGCGGCGTCTTCGATGACGTTGGTGTCCTCGGTGAGCCGGGCGAACAGGTCTTCCAGGCCGGTGCGCTGCCTGCGCACCTCGTGCACCGGGACGCCCGCGTGGACCAGCGTTTCCACGACCTGCGGCGCGGTGGTCGCGGTGAGGTCGACGCGCAGCCCGTCGGGGACGGCGCGGGCGGGGATGCGGTGGTCGCGCAGCGCCTCCACCCCCCGGGTCACCTCCGGGGTGGTCACCAGCAGGTTCGCGCTGCCCGCCTCCAGCAGCGCGTCCAGTTCGCCCTGGGCGACGACGGTGCCCTGGTTCAACACCGCCACGTGCGTGCAGGTCGCCTCGACCTCGGCGAGCAGGTGCGAGGACACCAGCACCGTGGTGCCCGCGGCGTGCAGGTCGGCGATGACCGCCCGCACCTCCCGGGTGCCCGCCGGGTCCAGGCCGTTGGTCGGCTCGTCGAGGATGACGAACCGGCGCGGAACCAGCAGCGCCGAGGCCAGGCCGAGGCGCTGCTTCATGCCCAGCGAGTACCCCCGGTAGCGCCTGCCCGCCGCCCGAGTCAGCCCGACCCGCTCCAGCGCGTCGGCGACGGCCCCGGGGATGCGCGCGGAGGTCAGCAGCGGCTCGGCCGCGGCGACCCGCATCAGGTTCTCCCGCCCGGACAGGAACGGGTGGAATCCGGGGCCTTCCACCAGCGCGCCCACCTCGGGCAGCGCCAGCGCCGCCCCGTCTGGCATCTTCTGGCCGAGCAGTTCGACCTCGCCCGCGGTGGGCGTCACCAGGCCGAGCAGCATCCGGATGGTCGTGGTCTTGCCGGAACCGTTGGGGCCGAGCATCCCCAGCACCGCGCCCGTGGGCACCTCAAGGTCCACGCTGTCCACCGCGACCGTGCCCCGGTAGACCTTGCGCAGCCCCCGCGTGCGGGCGGCGGGCGGGACGGCCGCGGCTGGCGCCGCGACCGTCCCCTCGGAAACGCCGCTCACCGCTGCCCGAGCGCGTCGACGAGGACCTGCTGCGGCACCGCGCCGAGCGCGACCCGGCCGTCGGTGGTCACCAGCGCCGTGCCGACCTTGGTGGTCACCACGTAGCCGGAGCCGAACGGGCCGCTGACCTCCTTGCCGACCTGCTTGAGCAGGTCGAGCCCGGTGGCCGGGCCGCGGGAGCCGCGGTCGGACTTGGCCTCGGGCGCCTGCCGGGTCAGCGCGTCGGCGGGCAGCTTGCCGGTCAGCACGGTGTCCCAGCCTTCGCCGACGTGCTTGAGGTCGAGGCCGTCGAGCGCGTCGGTGCGCTCCTGCTTCGACGGCCGCGCCCGCTCGCCCTCGGTCACCTTCGCCCCGGCGGGCGGGGTGAACGAGAACAGGTTCGCGTCCTGCGCGCCGGTGGCGAACTCGGTGAAGCCGACCCGCAGCGCGGGCTCGGCCTGGCCGTTGGCCAGCACGTCCAGCCGCAGCGGCAGCCGGGTCTGCGAGTCGACCGCGATCCGCACCTCGCGCAGCAGCGTGCGCTCGGTCGGCTTCGGGGTCAGCACCAGCTGGTACGCGGGCCGGTCGGCGACGCGCGCGGTGCCGTCGACGGTGACCGTGCTGTCCTTGCGCATCAGGGCGACGAAGTCGCGGGCCGCGGTGGCCGGGTCGGCTATCTTCTCGGCGCGCTCCTGGTCGGGGCCGCCCTCGATCTTTTGCACCGAGCGGGTGGCCGAGTTCCAGATCCAGGTAGTCGACCCGTCGTGCACGATCGTGCGCTCGGAGCCGCCCTCGTCCACCGACACCCGGGCGCGGCCCTGGCCGTCGGCGTAGATCCGGGCGATGTCCTCGCCCGGCTTGCCCTGCGGCAGGCCCGGCAGGGGCAGCCCGAGGTCGTTGCGCAGCTCCACGGCTCCGGCCATCGCGGGCGCGTCGGCGTCGAGCACGGACTGCACCAGCGCCTCGGCGCTGATCTCCGGCAGCGCGGGCGGAGCCTCGCCCGCGCCTGCCGGGGTCGCGATCAGGACCAGCCCGACCACCCCGGTGGCCGTCCCCGCCGCTGCGACGGCCAGCGCCGTCCTTTTCCTGTTCATTGCTTCTCCCTGTTCGGGTCGTTGTTCCCGCCCTAGAAGAGTGCGCCGGAGCACCTGAGATGGCGCTGAGAGCGCCCCGGCTGCTGAGAGACCGCTGAGAAGCCGTGCCGGGACCTGCGCCGAACGGCCATGATGGCAGACGTGAAGCCTCGGGTGCTGGTGGTCGACGACGAGCTCGGCGTGCGCCGGGCGCTGCAACGCGGGCTCACCGCGGAAGGCATGGACGTGGTGGTCGCCGGGGACGGACCCAGCGCGCTGCGGATCGCGATGACCGGCACCTTCGACGTGATCCTGCTTGACATCATGCTGCCCGGCCTGTCCGGCTACCGGGTGCTGGAGCGGCTGCGGCACGAGGGCGTGCGCACCCCGGTGCTGCTGGTCTCGGCCAAGGACGGCGAGATCGACCAGGCCGACGGCCTCGACCTCGGCGCGGACGGCTACCTGGTCAAGCCGTTCTCCTTCGTCGTGCTCGTCGCGCAGGTGCGGGCCGTGCTGCGCCGCGGCGCCGAGGACGGCGGGCGCAGGCTGCGGCTGGGGCAGCTCGTGGTCGACCGCGGCGCCCGCGAGGTGAGCTTCGCGGGCAACCCGGTCGCGCTGAGCCCGCGCGAGTTCGCCGTCCTCGACGCGCTCGCGGGCCGCGCCGGGGCGGTCGTCACCAAGGACGAGCTGCTGCGCGCGGTCTGGGGCGACGAGCAGGCCGCCACCCGCAACGCCGTCGAGGTCTACGTCGGCTACCTGCGCCGCAAGCTCGACGCGGCGGGCGCGGGCGGCATCGTGCGCACCGTGCGCGGCCACGGCTACCTCGCCTCCACCACGGAGATCGACGCGGCGCTCGACCCGGCTGGCGCGCCGCCGAGGTGATCCGCCCGCGTAGCCTCTGGCTCCGGCGCTCCATGCGCTTCCGCGTCACCACGGTCGCCACCGCGGCGACCCTGGCGGTGCTCATCGGCCTGGCGTGGCTCACCAGCGGCATGATCGGCCCGCTGCTGGTCGGCGCCGCCGACGCCGAGCTGACCTCGGCCCTGACCTCGGCCACCGCGCAGGTCGAGCGGGGGCAGCCGGTCGAGCCGGGGTCGCCGAACATCCAGGTCCGCGTCCTGGACACCGCGGGAGCCCCGGTCGACGGCGGCCCGCCGCCCGCGCTGGCCCCCGCGGACGTCCGCGTCCTCAAAGCGGGCACCCCCGTGCTGCGCGAAGGCGACAGCCCGCCCGCGCGCTGGCTCGGCACGGTCGCCACCGCCCCGGACGGCGCGCAGCGGCTGGTCGCCGTCGGCACCGGCCTGGTCGGCTACACGGCGGCGCAGGGGCACGCGCTGCGCTGGCTGATCGTCGGCGCTGTCCTGGCCGCCGCCACCGCCGCCCTGGCGACCTGGTTCGCGGTCCGCTCCTCGCTGCGGCCGGTCGAGCGGATGCGGACCGCCGCCGCCCGGCTCGGGGCCGGACGCAGGCTTCCGCTGCCTGAGGCCCACGACGAGCTGCGTTCCCTGGCTGGCGCGCTCAACGACCTGCTGGCCCGGCGGGACGAGGCCGCTGACCGCCTGCGCCGGTTCACCGGGGACGCCGCGCACGAGCTGCGCTCACCGGTCGCCTCGATCCGGGTGCAGGCCGAGGTCGCCGTCGCCCACCCGGACCCGGAACTGTCCCAGGAAGTGCTGACGGAAGTCGTGCGCGAGTCTGAGCGCTTGTCCGCTCTGGTCGACGGTCTGCTGACCTTGGCGCGGTCTGACGCGGGCGAGCTTCCGTCAGCCGAGCCGGTCGATCTCAGCGTCGCGGCGGTCGACGCGGCTGCCCGGTGCTCCGGGGACGGGCCAGCGGTGCAGGTGCACGTGCCGCCCAGGCCGTGCTGGGTGCTGGCCGCTCCGTCCGAAGTGGACCTGGTGCTGGACAACCTGCTGCGCAACGCTTGTCGGCACGCCCGTGCGAGTGTGACGGTCACTGTGTTGGCGGGTGTGACGTCCGCTCGGATCGTGGTGGACGATGACGGGCACGGTATTGCTCCGGAGCATCGTGCTCGGGTGTTCGATCGCTTTTACCGGGTGCAGGATGATCGTGCTCGGAGCAGTGGTGGCACTGGGCTTGGGTTGGCGTTGGTCGCTGAGGTTGTGCGGCGGCGGGGTGGGGCTGTGCGGGTGGGGGAGTCGCCTGAGGGTGGGGCTCGGTTTCTGGTGAGCTGGCGGGCGATTGCTCGGCCTCAGTGATCTTCGTGTGGGTGGGCTCGATGGGGTGGAGTGGTTTCTTCGGGCCCCTACGAAGGAAGATCGCCGTGTGAAAGACGGGTGGGATGCCTTCGGCCTCACACGTGCGGAGCCAGCTTAGCGATCTTCCTTCTCCCCCGAAGAAACCACTCCACCCCATCGAGCACCTGGCAGGGCCGGGTTCCTGCTGGTTGGGGGCTTGGGTTCGCTGTCTCCGCCCCCATCGAGCACCTGGCGAGCATGGGTGCGGTTGGCAGGTGGGCGGGTGTCCATGCTGCTCCACCCCATCGAGTGCTAGGCGAGCCTGCGGGTAGTCGTTGAGGTCTTGGGATGCGGGTCCCTGGGGGTGGGGGGCTGGCGGCAGGATCTTGGGTATGTCCGTTCATCGTGTCTCTGCTTTGGTTCCTGCTTCTGTGCGGGCGGTGTCGGCCGCATTGAGTGAGGCGGCTGTGGTTGGGGTGTCTGGTGGGGATCGGTTGCTCGCGCCTGGGGATGTGGTGCGGGCGGGGGGTTCGCGGTTGCGGGTTGTCGATGTGGGGGTGGGTGGGCTGCGGGCGGTGGCGGTGGGTGGGGTGCCTGGGGTGCGGGCGCTGGAGGTGGTGGTTGAGCCGTTCGGGGTGGGGGCGCGGGTGAGTTGTGTGGTCGACGGGTGGCGGCCGGGGGGTTGGGCGCGGTCGGTGGTGGAGCGGGTTGCTGGGCGGGCGGTCGAGATAGCGTCCGCTGCCGTTGTGGTGGGGGCGGCGGTGGTGCGGGACGGGCGGTTGCTCGCTCAGGAACGCGCGTATCCGGTTGATGCGGTGGGCAAGTGGGAGTTGCCGGGTGGGCGGGTCGAGCCGGGGGAGTCCGATGTGGACGCGGTGCGGCGGGAGTGCGATGAGGAATTGGGGATCAGTGTGGCGGTGGGGGAGCCGGTGGGGCCGGATGTCGTGTTGACCGACGCTCTGGTGTTGCGGATCTATGCCGCCACTCTTGTGGGGGGTGAGCCGGAGGTGCGGGATCACCGGAGTGTTCGGTGGCTTACCGAGGGGACTCTTGACACCGTTGACTGGCTTCCGGCGGACCGTGTCTTGCTTCCCGCTCTGCGCACCCTCTTGCGATAAGAGGGTGGCCTTGACCGGGGGCGGACTACCCCGGTCAAGGCCACACAGCGGTTCAGCCGACGCCGGATAGGCGTAGGGCCGCGGCCAGGCGGTGGGCGCCGCGTTCGGTGGCGTGGGCCGCGCCGGTGGCGCGGACTCGGTCCAGTTCGGCTGGGTCGCGCAGCAGGTCTGTGGCCCGGGTGCGGACTGGCCGCAGTTCCTCGATCACCGCTTCGGCCGTGGCGTTCTTGACCTCCCCATAGGACCGGTATCCGGCGGCGACCTCGCGTGGGGACTTGTCCAGGCAGGCCGCCAGGATCTCCAGCAGGTTCGCCAGGCCGGGCTGGTGCTCAGGGCGGTACTCCAGGCGCGCCTCGTTGTCGGTCACCGCGCGTCGGATCTTGCGGCGGATCAGGTCGGGGTCGTCCAGGACGAACACCGTGCCCGCGGCGTCCTGTGTGGACTTCGACATCTTCCGCCCGGGATCGGATAGGTCCATGACCCTGGCCGCGGTTGGCGGGGTCACCGCCGTCGGCACGGTGAAGACCTCGCCGTAGGTGGTGTTGAAGCGCCGCGCCAGGCTCCTGGCCAGTTCGACGTGTTGGGTCTGGTCCTCGCCGAGGGACCTCGTCCGCGCCGGACAGCAGGATGTCGGCGGCCATCAGGACCGGGTAGGTCAGCAGGCCGAGCCGGACCATGCCCTGGCCGTCGGACTTCTGCTTGAACTGCGTCATCCTGGCCGCCTCCCCGAACGAGCACGCGCACTCCAGCACCCAGCTCAGCGCCCCCAGTTCCCGCACCAGGTCGGACTGGACGAACACCTGGTCCGGATCGATGCCCGTCGCGACCAGCACCGCCAGCAGCTCGCGGGACAGGCCGCGCAGCCGCGCCGGGTTGTAGGACACCGTCATGGCGTGCAGGTCGCTGACGAAGTACAGGTCGCCGGGGCGGCCCTCGCGGGCCCAGCGCCGGACGGCGCCCAGGTGGTTGCCGATGTGGGCGTGGCCGGACGGGGTGATCGCGGACAGGCGGGTCATCTTCGGGTTTCTCCTTGGTCGGAGCCCACCCGAGAACAGCGAAAAGGCCGCCCGAGTGGGCGGCCTGGGGTTGCTCAACGCATGGCTGTCAGGGCCGCCGGTCGGCGGCCTGCCACTGGGAGACGTTGAGAGTTCGCATCGATGCGACGTTAGCGCGCGCGGAACCGGAGCGCCAAGGTTTACCGTGAAACCATGTTCGTCGTACTGATCACTTACACGGCTCCGCTGGAAGAGATCGACTACGCGTTGCCCGACCACGTGGCGTGGCTGGGCAGGCAGTACGAGGCGGGCTACTTCCTGGCCTCGGGGCGGCGCAACCCGCGCACCGGCGGGGTGATCATCACCCGGCCGATGAACCGGGACAAGCTCACCGCCCTGCTGGCCACCGACCCGTTCTCCGAGCGGAGCCTCGCGCACTACGAGATCATCGAGTTCCAGGCGAGTCGCACTTGCCAGGAACTCGCGCTGGTGAACGAGGCGCTGACGGGCTGACGCGGCCCGGACAACCGCTCAGGCGGCCTTGCTCAGCTCGGCCTTGACCCGCTTGAGGGCCAGGACCGGGCACTTCTTGCAGGCCGACTTCGAGCGGCAGCACTTCTTCTTGACTTTGCCCTTTTTCATGAGCTTCTTCACCGCGTCGGCGGGTGTGCCCACATGCTTCGCGCCCATTCCCGCTGCTCCGTTCGCCGGTGAACCGTTCGCCTTAGGGTAGGGTAACCTTCCTTGATCGCCGGGTGGTGCTGGTCACACCGGGCCGGGAGGTATCCTGTTCTAGCCAGTAGCAGCTAGTTTGCTGCGCCGGGCGCCCCCTTCAGCGTCGACCCGCTGTTGACCGGATCTGTGGGCTGCCCTCAACGTCTGAGAAGGAACCAGGAGCACGCGCGTGCCCACAGCGACCGCCAGCGCCCCGCTGACCGCGACCGAAACCCGTAGGAACGATCTTCGCAACGTCGCGATCGTCGCGCACGTCGACCATGGGAAAACCACCCTGGTCGACGCGATGCTCCGCCAGTCGGGGGCCTTCGCCGCCCGCGCCGAGCTTGTCGACCGGGTCATGGACTCCGGCGAGCTTGAGCGGGAGAAGGGCATCACGATCCTGGCGAAGAACACCGCCGTCCGCCGCCAGACCCCCGACGGCGCGGTCGTCATCAACGTGGTCGACACCCCCGGCCACGCCGACTTCGGCGGCGAGGTCGAACGCGGCCTGGCCATGGTCGACGGCGTCCTGCTGCTGGTCGACGCCAGCGAGGGCCCGCTGCCGCAGACCCGCTTCGTGCTCCGCAAGGCGCTGGCCTCCGGCCTGCCCGTGGTGCTCGTGGTCAACAAGGTCGACCGGCCCGACGCCCGCATCGCCGAGGTCGTCGAAGAGACCCACGACCTGCTGCTCGACCTGGCCTCCGAGCTGGAAGACCTGGACGAGTCGGTCCTCGACCTGCCCGTCGTCTACGCCTCCGCGCGCGCCGGGCGGGCCAGCCTCACCCAGCCCGAGGACGGCGGCCTGCCCGACAGCGAGAACCTCGACCCGCTGTTCGACCTGCTGATGGAGAAGGTGCCCGCGCCGCTGGCCGACGCCTCCGCCCCGCTCAGCGCCCTGGTCACCAACCTCGACGCGTCCAGCTTCCTCGGCCGCATCGCGCTCTGCCGCATCCACGCCGGCCGCATCCGCAAGGGCCAGACCGTGGCCTGGTGCCGCGAGGACGGCACGGTCGCCAACGTGCGCATCACCGAGCTGCTGATCACCGAGGCCCTCGACCGCGTGCCCGCCGAAGAGGCCAGCGCCGGTGAGCTGGTCGCCATCGCGGGCATCCCCGAGATCACCATCGGCGACACCCTGGCCGACCCGGAGAACCCGGTGGCGCTGCCCCGGCTGACCGTGGACGAGCCCGCGATCTCCATGACCATCGGCGTCAACACCTCGCCGCTGGCAGGCCGCAACGGCGGCAACAAGCTGACCGCGCGCATGCTCAAGAGCCGCCTCGACAGCGAACTGGTCGGCAACGTCAGCGTCCGGGTGCTGCCCACCGAGCGCCCCGACGCCTGGGAGGTCCAGGGCCGTGGCGAGTTGGCCCTGGCCATCCTGGTCGAGCAGATGCGCCGCGAGGGCTTCGAGCTGACCGTCGGCAAGCCCGAGGTCGTCACCCGCCAGATCGACGGCAAACTGCACGAGCCGTTCGAGCGCCTGACCGTGGACGCGCCCGAGGAGCACCTGGGCGCCATCACCCAGCTCCTGGCCGCCCGCAAGGGCCGCCTTGAGCACATGGGCGGCCACGGCACCGGCCGGATCAAGGTCGAGTACGTCGTCCCGTCCCGCGGCCTGATCGGCTTCCGCACCGACTTCCTCACCGAGACGCGCGGCACCGGCATCGCCAACGCCATCTTCGAGGGCTACTTCCCCTGGGCGGGCGAAATCCGCAGCAGGCACAGCGGCTCGTTGGTCGCCGACCGCCAGGGCCCGGTCACCGCCTACGCCATGCTGCAACTCGCCGACCGAGGCACCTTCTTCGTGGAGCCCGGCGCCGAGGTCTACGAGGGCATGGTCGTCGGCGAGAACCCCCGCGCCGAGGACCTGGACGTGAACGTCACCAAGGAGAAGAAGCTCACCAACATGCGCTCTTCCTCCGCTGACGTCATGGAAACCCTCGCCAGGCCCCGCAAACTGAGCCTGGAAGAGGCCCTGGAGTTCTGCGCCAACGACGAATGCGTCGAAGTGGCCCCCGAAGTAGTCCGAGTCCGCAAGGTCATCCTCGACGCCACCACCCGAGGCCGCCAGCGCTCCCGCGACAAGGCCAGGGACCAGAAGTAACCTCCCCCACCTCGCGGCGCCGGCACCCCCCGGCGCCGCGAGTTATCCACAGGCAAGATCATTCTCACCCAAATTGTCGGCCCACCCCGGTAGACTGGAGCGGGGCCGCCCCCCAGGGAGGGTGGGGGTTTGTTGTGGGTGCTGCGGGGCTTGGAGAAACGATTTTCGCGGGCACGGTTGGGCGTTGACAGCGGGCTTTTGCGGGTCTTCCGGCCGGACTTGTCGACCTGCCCGCCAGGTAGCCGACACTAGGGCGGTTCGCAGGCACGGTACGCACTTGGCCCGCCCGCCAAGCCCAAGCAGGTCGCCCAGCCAGGCGCTCGATGGAGCGGAACAGCGAACCCGCCCAACTGCCAACCGCACCTAACGCCGCCAGGCACCTGGTAGAGCTGGAGTCAGCGAACCCACGCTCCTGCCAGCCGGACCCGCCCCTGCCAGGTGCCGGTGGTGCAGACCGAACAGCGAACCCGAGCACCTACCAGCAGAAACCCGGCCCTGCCAGGTGCTCGATGGGGTGGAGTGGTTTCTTCGGGGGAGAAGGAAGATCGCTAAGCTGGCTCCGCACGTGTGAGGCCGAAGGCATCCCACCCGTCTTTCACACGGCGATCTTCCTTCGTAGGGGCCCCGAAGAAACCACTCCACCCCATCGAGCAGACCCCGCCAAGCCAACCCGGGAACCACTCCACCCCATCGAGCGGACCCCACGAAACCCAGCCGCAACGAAACCCCAGCAAGCAGACAGAACCCAAGCAAAAGGCCACCTGCAACCCCCACACCCCAATCTGCAAACATGGTCAGACCTGGGGGAGGAGGACCGACGTGCGGATGAGGACCTGGGCCGCCCTGACCGCGGCCGCCGCCTGCTTAGCTGGCTGCACCAACGCGCCCCCGCCCCCGCTGGTCACGACCGAGGTGGCGCGTACCGAGCCCACCCGCCAGCCCAACCCCGGTGAAGTGATCGTCGGCGTCGACAGCCTCCGGGGCGGCTACAACCCGCACAAGCTCGCCGACCAGTCCACGATCACCACCGCGCTCGCCAGTGTTCTGCTCCCCTCGGTCTTCCGCCCGGCCGCCGACGGGACGCCCACGCTGGACCGCACTCTCATGGTCTCCGCCGAAGTCACCAAGGCCGAGCCGTACACCGTCACCTACCGGCTGCGTCCTGAAGCCTCCTGGTCGGACAGCGCCCCCATCGCCGCCGAGGACTTCGTCTATCTCTGGGAGCAGCTTCGCGAAGAACCCGGCGTCGTGGACGGCGCTGGTTACGCGCTCATCGAGAACATCTCCGCCCGGGAGGCGGGCCGAGTTGTCGAAGTGACCTTCGCCAAGCCGTACCCGGGGTGGCGGAGCCTGTTCTCCGGTTTGCTGCCCGCGCACCTGCTCAAGGACATCCCCGGGGGCTGGGCGAATGTGCTGCGCGACGGCTTCCCGGTCAGCGGCGGCCCGTTCGCCATGAAGGGGCTTGACCGCGACCGCGGTGAGGTCGTGTTGGAGCGCAACGACCGCTACTGGGAAGCCCCGGTGCCGCTTGACCGGATCATCCTGCGCCGCGGCGACACCGGCGGTATCGCGGGCGCCCTGCGCGCGGGGCACAACCAGATCGCGCTCACCACGCCCGACGCCGAGGGGGTCACCGCGTTCACGAGTCTGCGGCCCGCGGCGACCACGCAGACCGTGCCCCGGCCGACCGTCGCGACGGTCCTGCTGCGGCCGGTGACGCAAACCATGGGCGACCAGCGCGTCCGGGCCGCCGTGGCCGCGTTGATCGACCGGGCCGCCCTGGTGCGGGCGGGCACCGAAGGCGGGCCCGCGTCCACCTTGTCCGCCAATGCCCAGGTGCTCGCTCCCAGCGCCCCCGGGTACACCGCGACCGCGCCTGCCGGGCCGGACCCGGCGTTGGCGGAGAGCCTGCTCACCCAGGCCGGCTACACCCGGGTCGACGGCGGGTGGGCGCTCGGCGACGCCCCGCTCAACCTGGTCATCGGCGCCCCGGAGGACCGGCAGGAGTACGTGGCGATGGCGCGGGAGTTGCAGCGGCAGCTTTCCGCAAGCGGCGTGCAGTCGCGGCTGGTCACCCCTACTGGCGACGGGCTGTTCACCGACCTGCTCGCTCCTCGGACGGCCGCCCCGGCGACCCAGGTGGATCTCGCCGTTGTCCCGCAGCCCGCCGCTGGCGACCCGGCCACGCTGCTCGCCACCCGGTTCGGCTGCGCGCGGACCGAGCCGGGGACCCCGGCCAACCCGGCGGGCTTCTGCGACCCGGCCCTCCAGCAGACCATCGACGCGACGCTGACCGGGGCCATGGCGCTGCCGGACGCGCTGACCGAGTTGGAGCCCGCCCTCTGGAGCCGGGCGGTGGCGGTCCCGCTGTATCAGGAAGCTGACACTCTCGTCGTGCGCCGCGAGATGACGGGGGTGACTGTCGGACCGCCGTTCGTCGGCCCGTTCGCGACGGCTCCGCTGTGGCGGCGGACGATTCAGTGAGCTAGCCCACTCAGAGTAGGACCGATTTTTGTTACCTACCGTCTGGTAACAGTCGCGTTTCGTGTCCGCACCCGGAGTCACCCTTTGGTCACGATCGGCTGGCGACCGGTGACCGGGACCGCGCTCAGTTCCTAGCGTCCCCCTCTAGTGCGCCGCCCAACGGTTCGTTGGGGGCGTGATGGGTTGGGCTCCGATCGGTCTGACCGGCCGTGTGGGGCCCTGTGCTAGGAGGGCACGTGTCGACTAAGAGAAGCTCGCTGCCTGCGATCGCGGCGGTCGTGGGTACCTCGCTCTTATTGAGCGCTTGCGGCGGTACGACGGGGGACGGCGGCGGCGCCACCGAGCCCACTGGCGACGTCGCGGCGATGGCGGTCTCGAAAGGCCAGTCGGGTGAGGAGTACACCTCGCCTGAGGTGCCGCAATCCAACGACACGTTCATCGTGTCGACAGACAACCCGTACACGGCGTACAACAACCAGACCTCGGACGCCAACAACTCCTACAACGTCTTCGCGGTGACCATGGTGCTGTCCGGCGCGTACAAGCTGGACGGCAACAACAAAGTCCTGCTCAACAAGGACGTCATGGAAGGCGTCGAGGTCACCAGCGAGTCGCCGCAGGCGGTCACCTGGAAGATCAAGCCGGGGATCGTCTGGTCCGACGGCGAGCCGTGGGACTGCGACGACTTCTACCTGACCTGGCTCAGCCAGACCGGCAAGGCCAAGGACGGGGACGGAAAGGACCTGTTCACCGCCGCGGGCACCACCGGCTACGAGCTGATCGACAAGGTCGAGTGCAAGACCCCGACCGAGGTCGTCACCACCTTCAGCACCACCTACCCGGACTACAAGGGCCTCTTCGGCGTGCAGACCGACATCCTGCCCGCGCACGTCCTGGAGAAGGCGACCGGCGTCGCGGATGTCACCACGCTGACCCCGACCGGCGGCGACCAGGCCGCGCTGGCCAAGGTCGCCGAGTTCTGGAAGACGAAGTGGAACGGCTTCGACGCCGCCCTGATGCCCTCGTCCGGCCAGTACGTCATCACCGCGTTCGAGCAGGACAACTCGGTCACCCTGGAGCGCAACCCCAAGTGGGCGGGCAAGCCCGGTGGCCCGGCCAAGATCGTGCTGCGCGGCATCGCCGACCAGGTCGCCCAGGCCCAAGCCCTGGAGAACGGCGACGTCCACGTCAACTCCATGGCCCAGCCCGACGCCAACGCCGCCGAGCGGCTGCGTGGCCTGGCGGGCCAGCAGGTGATCTTCGGCGCGGCCAACGGCTTGGCCTTCGAGCACCTGGACCTGAACTACAAGAACAAGTGGCTCGCCGACGCCGCCGTGCGCAAGGCGTTCATGCAGTGCGTCAACCGCGAAGAGTTGACCGACAAGCTGATCCGCCCGGTGCTGGAGAACGCGAAGCCGCTCGGTTCGCTGACGTTCTTCCAGGGCGAAGAGGGCTACACCGACAACTACGCGCAGTACAAGGGCGACGCGGCCGAGGCCAAGAAGACGCTGGAAAGCGCGGGCTTCACCTTCGGCGGTGACGGCTTCGCGACCAAGAACGGCGAGAAGGTCACGCTCAAGATCAGCCACACCGCGATCCCGCGCCGCAAGCAGACCGTCGAGCTGATCCAGTCCCAGTGCAAGGCCGCGGGCTTCGAGATCGTGGACGACACCGACTCGAACTTCCTCGACACCCGGGTCAGCAAGGGCGACTACGACATCGCGCTGTTCGCCTGGTCGGCCGCGCCGTTCAAGTCGCAGCAGAAGTCGATCTACGAGACCGGCGGCGGACAGAACTGGTCGGCGTATACCAACCCGAAGGTAGACGCGGCTTTCAACGACGCGGTAAGCAACCTAGACGCGGCTAAGAGCCGGGCGTCTTACCAGGAGGCCGACAAGCTGCTGGCCGCCGACAACTACTCGCTGCCGCTGTTCCAGCTTCCGAACATGTGGGCGTTCAAGGGCATCGACAAGGTCTACTTCCAGTCCTACAACGGCGCTCTCTGGAACGCCAACGAGTGGGTCAAGACCTCTTAGTCGACTCAGTCGACGTCGATCCGCCGCCCAGCGGCGCCGAAAGGCAGGCGGGGCCGGACCACAAGTCCGGTCCCGCCCATCGGCCTCCGACCGGGAACACCGGGCGGGCGCCCCACCGAGGAGTCATCCGTGATTCGCTTCATCGTCAGACGGCTGCTGATCTCCGTCCCGATCCTGCTGGTCGGCAGCTTCCTGTGCTTCTTCATGGTCGCCAAGGCCGGGAACCCGGCGGGCGAGTTCCGGGCGAAGCCGGGCGTCACCGAGGCCCAGGTCCGCGCCCTTGAGGCCAGCCTCGGGCTGGACCAGCCGATCGTCGTGCGCTACTGGAAGTGGCTGGTGAACTTCCTCCAGGGCGACTGGGGGCAGAGCATCGCGCTCGGGCAGGCCAAGGTCGACATCTTCGACTCGGTCATGCGCGGCCTGTGGGTCACCGCCCGGCTGGTGATCGGCGCGGAGGTGCTGGCCATCGTGCTCGGCGTCGCGGTCGGCGTGCTCGCCGCCGTGAAGCAGTACTCGATCTTCGACTACCTCGCCACGTCCAGCGCGTTCCTGATGTTCTCGATGCCCGTGGTCTGCGTCGCGGTCATCCTCAAGACCTACGGCATCCAGTTCAACAACCTGCTGGAAAGCCTGGGCATGGACCGGTGGCTGACCACCGTCAGCCCGGCCGAGGGCGGGTTCAGCGGCGACTTCGGCGACTGGCTTTTCTCCTACACCGGCACCTATCTGCTGCCGACGCTGACCCTGACGCTGATCAGCTTCGCCGCCTACAGCCGCTTCCAGCGCGCCTCGATGCTGGAGACGCTGAACTCCGACTACGTGCGCACCGCCCGCGCCAAGGGCATCTCCCAGCGGCGGGTGATCTTCCGGCACGCGTTCCGCAACGCGATGATCCCGGTGACCACGCTGTTCTCGCTCAACGCCGCCGTGCTGTTCTCCGGGGCGATCATCACCGAGACCGTGTTCGGCTGGAAGGGGATGGGCAACCTGCTGGTGCAGTCCGTCCGGACGTTCGACCCCAACATGCTGATGGGCTGGCTGATGGTCACCGCCGCGCTGGTCGTCGTGTTCAACCTGGTTGCCGACCTCATGTACGGCATCCTCGACCCGAGGATTCGCCTTGCCTAGCGACCCGATAGCCAACCCCTTGCAGCCCAGCGGCGTGCCCGCGGCCGGGACCGTGGTCACGACCGAGTTCGACGCCACGAAAGCGCGCAAGCAGAGCACCCTGGTGCTGCGCCGCTTCTTCCGCCACCGCCTCGCCGTCGCGAGCCTGGCCGTGTTCACCCTGATCGTGCTGTTCGGCCTGCTGGGGCCGCTGTTCTGGACGATCCCGGTGGACGACACCAGCAGCCGCGGCTACCTGCCGCCCAGCCCGGCGCACCCGCTGGGCACCAACCAGACCGGCAAGGACATGCTGGCCCAGCTCATCGTGGGCACCCGGCTGTCGGTGCAGATCGCGTTGGTCGTCGCGCTCGGCTCCACCATTGTCGGCGTGGCTCTAGGCGCTGTCGCCGGGTATCTGCGTGGGTTCGTGGACAGCGCTATCAGCCGGTTCACCGACCTCATGCTCATCATCCCGCAGATCGCGGTCGCCGCGATCCTGGTGCGCGCGTTCGACGGGAGCTGGTACACCGTCGCGTTCATCCTGGCCGCGTTCGCCTGGATGCAGACCGCCCGGATCACCCGGGGCGAGACGCTGTCGCTGGCGCAGCGCGAGTTCATCGAGGCGGCCCGCGCCGCTGGCGCGCGCACCCGGTGGATCATCTTCCGGCACCTGGTGCCGAACATGGTCGGCACGATCACCGTCAACACCACGCTCGCGGTCGCCACCGCCGTGCTCTCGGAGGCGGCGCTGTCGTTCATCGGGCTGGGCGTGCAGCCGCCGGACACCTCGCTGGGGCTGATCATCAACGAGAACTACTCGCAGATCACCAGCAGGCCCTGGCTGTTCTGGGGCCCGTTCGTGGTGATCGTGCTGCTCTCGCTCGCGGTGAACTTCATCGGCGACGGCCTGCGTGACGCGTTCGACCCGAGGCAGACGAAGGTGCGTGCCTGATGACCGCGACCATGGTCGATAACCCGGTTCTCGCCGTCGAGGACTTGTCGGTGACCTTCCCGACCGACGACGGCGACGTCCACGCTGTCCGCGGGGTCTCCTACGGACTGCGCCCGCGCGAGGTGCTCGGCATCGTCGGCGAGTCCGGCTCCGGCAAGTCGGTGTCCTCGATGGCGGTGCTGGGCCTGCTGCCCGCGGGCGCGAAGGTCACCGGCTCCATCCGCTACCGCGACCGCGAGCTGGTCGGCCTGTCCTACCAGGACATGCGGAGCGTGCGGAACAACGGCGTCGCCATGATCTTCCAGGACCCGATGACGTCCCTGAACCCGGTCTACACGATCGGCTGGCAGCTCGCCGAGGCTTACCGCGCCCACCACACGGTGTCGAAGAAGGCGGCGTGGGCCAAGGCCGTCGAGGCGCTGGAACTGGTCGGCATCCCGCAGCCCGACCGCCGCGCCAAGCAGTACCCGCACGAGTTCTCCGGCGGCATGCGCCAGCGCGTGGTGATCGCCATGGCCATCATCAACGACCCGGATGTGATCATCGCCGACGAGCCGACCACCGCGCTCGACGTCACCGTGCAGGCGCAGATCCTGGAGACGCTGCTGCGCATCCGCGACGAGACCGCGACGGCCATCGTCATGATCACCCACGACCTCGGCGTCGTGGCGGGCATGGTCGACCGGGTGCAGGTCATGTACGGCGGCACGGTGGTCGAGTCCGGGCCGGTTGACGAGCTGTTCGACTACCCGAGGATGCCCTACACCGTGGGCCTGCTCGGCTCGCTGCCCAACCCGGCCACGCTCGGCAAGCGGCTCACCCCGATCAAGGGCGCGCCGCCGTCGCTGATCAACCTGCCCACCGGGTGCGCGTTCTCCCCGCGCTGCCCGCTGGCCGAGGACGAGTGCCGCACGACCGAGCCCTTGCTGTCGCCCACCGAACGGGCCGACCACGCCACCCGGTGCCACCGTTGGCGGCACCTGTCGACCCTGGGCAGCCCGCGGTCGCTGTTCGAGCACGAGGAGATCGGCGTGCTGGAGAACCCGGCCGCGCTCACCGCGGCCGACCCGGACATCCCGGTCATCGAGGAACCTGGCACAGCGGAACCTGGCACGGCGGAATCCGGCGCGGTTGATTCCCTTGCGGCGGAAGAGAAAGGCGGGCGGGCATGACCGGGGAGCCGTTGCTGCGCGTCGAGAACCTGGTGAAGTCCTTCCCGGTGCGCGGCGGCGGGATCATCCCGCGCACGGTCGGGCACGTCCAGGCCGTCTCCGGGGTCAGCTTCGACCTGAGCGAAGGCGAAACCCTTGGCCTGGTCGGCGAATCCGGCTGCGGCAAGACCACCACCGGACGCGCG
Source organism: Actinokineospora sp. NPDC051303 (assembly GCF_055586285.1). NCBI lineage: Bacteria > Bacillati > Actinomycetota > Actinomycetes > Pseudonocardiales > Pseudonocardiaceae > Actinokineospora > Actinokineospora sp. NPDC051303. Next base: position 3,647 of record NZ_JBVJIN010000013.1, on the reverse strand, counting down.
ATCCTCCAGTTGCACAAGCCCACCTCCGGCTCCGTCCGGTTCGACGGCCGCGAACTGACCACGCTCACCCCGGCGCAACTGCGCCCGCTGCGCCGCGACCTGCAGATCGTCTTCCAAGACCCCTACGCGTCTCTCGACCCGCGCTGGCAGATCAACGACGTCGTCGCCGAGCCGCTGCGCATCCACGGCCGCACCACCGGCGTCCAGCACCGGGTGGACGAACTGCTCGAACTGGTCGGCCTCAACCCCGAGCACCGCAACCGCTACCCGCACGAGTTCTCCGGCGGCCAGCGCCAGCGCATCGGCATCGCCCGCGCCCTCGCGCTGGACCCGAAGCTGATCGTGCTGGACGAGCCGGTGTCGGCGTTGGACGTCTCGGTGCAGGCGGGTGTGGTGAACCTGTTGGAGGAACTGCAAGAGCGGCTCGGTTTGGCCTACCTGTTCGTCGCGCACGACCTGTCGGTGGTGCGGCACATCTCTGATCGGGTCGCGGTGATGTACCTGGGCAAGATTGTCGAGATAGGCGACCGGGACGCCATTTACGGCCACCCCAGCCACCCCTACACCCAGGCGCTGCTGTCCGCCGTCCCCGTGCCCGACCCGCGCCTGGAACGGCGGCGGCAGCGCATCGTGCTTACCGGCGACGTCCCGAGCCCGGTGTCCCCGCCGTCGGGCTGCCGGTTCCGCACCCGCTGCTGGAAGGCCGAGGACATCTGCGCGCAAGAGGAACCACCGCTGCGCGCGCACGGCGGCACCTTGTCCGCTTGCCACTTCGCCGAGGAACGCGCTGTCCTGCCCTAGCTCTGTCTTGCCGGTTCTTTCTTGCCAGTTTTTGTCTTGCCACGGTCCTGTCTCGCCACAGAGCACTGTCTGCCCTTCCGCAGTGTTCTTCCGTGGCGCGGCGTGCGGGCGTAGTACTGTCTGCCAACGGGGGATGTTCCCCCGCCACGGTGCGCGGCGCACGTTCGCGCGCAGGCGATTGCCCTACCTGTGCAGCGCCCGCCCGCAGCGGCAGGCGAGGAATCGCGAAGGCTGAACCCGATGCTCACTGCCCCACCACGACTGCTGCTCGTCCACGCGCACCCCGACGACGAGAGCCTGTGGACCGGCGGGACCATCGCCCGCTACGCCGCCGCGGGCGTCCAGGTCACCCTGGTCACCTGCACTCTCGGCGAAGAGGGGGAGATCATCCCGGAGTCCCTGGCCCAGCTCGGCGCGCACGCGGCCGACCAACTCGGCGGCTACCGGGTCGCCGAACTGCGCGCGGCCTGCGCCGCGCTCGGCGTGTCCGACCACCGCTATCTCGGCGGCATGGGCCGCTGGCGTGACTCCGGCATGGCGGGCGTGCCCGCGAACGACCACCCGCGCGCGTTCGTCAAGGGCGACCCGGCCGAGCAGACCGAGGCGCTGGCGGCGATCCTGCGCGACGTCCGCCCCCAGGTCGTGGTCACCTACGGCCCCGACGGCGGCTACGGCCACCCCGACCACATCCGCGCCCACGAGATCACCGTCGCCGCCGCGGCGGGCGTGCCCGAGATCGCCCGCCTGTACTACGCGGTGGTGTCTAGACGGGCTGTCGAAGCGGGCTTGGCCGCCCTCGCCGGTGTCGAAGACCTGCCGTTCCGGCTGCCCGAGCCCGGCGAGCTGTCGGTGGTCGACGACGCGGAGATCACCACCACGGTCGCCATCGCCGACCACCTGCCCGCCAAACTGCGGGCCCTGCGCGCCCATGCGACCCAGGTAAGCGTCTGGCAGGGACAGGACGGCCAGCACAGCTACGCGCTGTCCAACGGCGTCGCCCAGCCCGTCATCGATCACGAGTCCTACATCCTGGCCAACGGCACGTCCGACAGCGTCGCCGCCGCCACCGCGGACGTCTTCGGCGGCCTGGCCCCCGTCGAGCACGTGGGCGCCGACCGGTGAGCGTCGGTGAGGCCGCCCGCTACGCCTGGCTCTTGGTCGTGAGCGTGGTGCTGGCTCTGTTCGAGGTGCTGTTCCTGCCCCTGCGCCTTGACGGCCGGGTGCTGCCCGACCTCGGCGGCATCCCGTTCCCGATCACCATCGTCGTGGCGGCGCTGACCCTGCCGCGGCTGGTCGTCAGCGCCGGCCGGATCAAGCGCAAAGCCGCGGTCGCGGGCGGCCCGCTGTTCGTCTGGCTGGCCACCCTGCTGGCGTTCCTGGTGGTCGTCCCCGGCGGCGACATGATCATCCTCGCCGACTGGCGCACCCTGCTGCTGCTGGCCGCGGGCGCCTTCCCCGCCACGATCAAAATAGGCGACGTGCTAGCACAATCGGTGCTAGCGCCCCAGATCGACAAGACTGGGAGGCAACCGGCGAAGGGAATGCCCCGTGGCTGACAGGATCACCGACAAGCAGGTGGTGACGGTGCTGCGCCCGTTCGTCCGCGCCACCACCCCCATGCTCGACGCCCTCCGCGACGCCAACCCCCTAGGCGTCGTCCGCCGTTCCCTGCCCACCCACGCGCCCCCCGTCGACCACGAAGACGCCCAGGAGTTGGCGAAGGTCAAGCGCGGCCTGCGCAGAAGGCTGCTGCGCGGCCTGGAAAGCGTCCAGTTCCCCGGAACCACGGCCTGGGAAACCATGACGGTCGACCAACGCGACCGCTGGTGGGTCAACCGTGTCGGTCGTGTCACCGTGCTGCTGGCCTCCATCCCCGGTCTGGGCGGCGCCCTGGCGGACCGCCTCCCCATCCAGAACGCCCTGGCCACGGCCAGCCAAGCCCTCATGCTCTCCGCCATAGCCGCCGAACACGGCGTGACAGACCAGGCGGACCGAGTCCGCCTCATCGCCAAGGTCCTCTTCAACCGAGACATAGACCCCCACCTAGCCGCAGGCCACGGCGACCACCTAACCCCCGCCCAGGAAACCGAAGCGGCGGCAAAACTAACCGAAGACCTAGACGAATCCACCAAACGCCACGGCAAAGTCACGGTGAAAGCCACCGCCCGAGCCCTCCGCCGCCTAGCCCAAACCCTCTGGTCCCTAGGCGACGAACTGGACAAACGCCCCCAAGGCCGCTTCTACCACCGAGCCTTGGGCTACCTCCCCATAATCGGCATGGCCGCCGACTACCTAGGCGAACGCAGCGCCCTCAAACGCGCCGCCAAAAAAGCCCACAAATGGCTCGCTCGCCACCCACGCACCTGACCCACGCCGCCAGCGGTGCCCCATGATCGCGAGTTATCCACAGGCAAGATCGTTCTCGCCTGTTCTGTCGGCCTGGCCCGATAGACTGGAGCGGGGTCAGCCCCCAGGGTGGGTGGGGTTTTGTTGTGGGGCTGTGGGGCGGCAAATCAAGAGCAGTCGCGGGCGTGGTTGGGGCGGTGGTTGGTCGGGTGGGGCTGGCTGTCTGTCTGGCCTTCCGGTCAGTCCGCCCCCACGAAGCCGCACCCAGGCTCGCCCAGTGCTCGATGGGCCAAGGAGCACAAGCGAACCTGCCCCCCCACGAAGCCGCACCTACGCCCGCCAGGTGCTCGATGGGGCAGAACAAAGAGCAGCAGACCCGCTCTGCTGCCAGGCCGCACCTACGCCCGCCAGGTGCTCGATGGGGTGGAGTGGTTTCTTTGGGGGTGAAGGAAGATCCCTAAACTTGCCGTGGTCGTGGGGCCGAAGGCTCCCCACCCGTC
>NZ_JBVJIN010000012.1:86970-167233 GCF_055586285.1 Actinokineospora sp. NPDC051303 | reverse complement strand
TCGACCCTGCCGGGGTAGGTCAGCAGCGGCTGCAGCCACCCGGGGTGGACCTCGCGGGGGTAGCCGACGACGGCGAAGCTGGCGACCCATTCGCCACCGACTTCCAGCGCACGAGGACGGACGGAGATGGCGTCCGGGGTGAACGCGCTGGCCCGCCCGAGCGGCGGCTGCACGCGCTGGGTCTTCCGGCCGCAGCGCTTGTCCTTGGTCTTCATCAGCGGTACCTCCCCGCGGAGTTGGTGTAGTCGTCGGGGTCCTCGGCGGTGTCGTCGAAGCCGTCGTCCCAGGCGTCCTCGGCCTCGCCGAACTCGTCGTCGGTGGGGTAGGCGGCGCGGCCGAACGCGGTGTCGTTCCAGTTCTCGTCCGGGGCGGTGGTGATGACCTCGTCCGAGGCGGCGAGACCGGAGTTCGGCGGGATCAGGTTGTCGGGGTTGCAGGCCGCGGCGAGCACCGCTGTGGCCTGTCCTGCATCGAGTGGGACGACGGTGATTCCCCAGGGGGAGAGCAGCTCGACCGCCTCGCCGAGCCTGCGGATCAGTCGGGCCTCGGCGGCGCGGCGGGTGGCGTCGTCGACCAGCCCGGCCTGCTTGGCGGCCCTGCGTCTCGCCGACAGTGCGGCCAGCGGCGAGGCGCCGCCGAGCCCGTCGGTCGGGCCCGTGGTGAGCAGTGGTTCGCGCAGGATCAGCAGGACTTGGCGGCGCAGCAAGTCGGTGGCGCGGCCGAGTTGGTCGAGGTACTCGGCGTGCTCGCGCGCCGCCTGTTCCAGCGCCGGGTGCGGCAGCCCACCGGCCTGGTCGCGAAGCTCGGCGATCTGCCCGGACAGGTCCAGTCGTTCCGCCCGCACCAGCACCTGCACCGGCGCGGTCAGCGAGTGCAGGTATCGCCCGAAGGAGGCGACCAGGGACTCCTGCTCGGCCGGGGTGCGCAGCCCGAAGTTGATCGTGGAGCACACCGCGACCACGGCGAGACCGTCCTTGCCGAGGTCGATGACACCGGTGTCGGTGACCGCCTCGGCGGGCAGCCGCAGCGCGGCAGGCGAGACCGCCGACACCGCGCCGTCCCCAGCGTCCCTTCCCTTGGCGCGGCCCTTGCTGCCGGTGTTCGTGACCTGGCTGCCCAACCACTCGGGGGCCGGGCGGATGCCCTCCGGCGCGGCCACCCGGTGCCGTGGGCTCATCCGCTGCCGCAGCGCCGCCAGCACCAACCGGTCGAGGGTGATGCCGTCGCGCTGACCCAGCGCGAGGAACGCCGCGGTCACCCCGATCGGGACGGCGACGATCAGGAACACCACCAGCGGGACGGCCTCGCGAGTGAGCGTGTACGTGCCGTACAGCACGATCCCGGTCACGGCGAGGATGAACAGCTGCCGCGCGGTCAGCGGCCCAATCACCCGGTCCTCACGATCGACGTCGGCGGGAATCCTTACCGGCTGACTCATTTCCCTTCACCTCCTGGAGCGGGTTTCGGCGCGCGGAACACCGGCGGCGGAACCGACTGCGTGCGCCGGTAGGCATCGCCAATCCGCGGCTCCGGCGTCGGTTGCCGGAACACCGGCGCGGCAGGCGCGGACGTCGGCTTGGGTGGCGACGACGGCTGCGGTGCGGGCGGCGTGGCAGGCCGGAACTGCAACTGCGGGGGCACCGACGCGGTGCGGATCGGGCGGACCGGTGGCGGAGTGGCGCCGCGTCGACGCGGCCCTCCGGCGGCTTGGAACTGCGGCGCCGATACCGGCCGCGGCGGTGAGATCGGCGCGGCTGGCGTGGGTGCGGAACTGAACTCAGGAGGCATGGCGGGTCCCTGGTTCGCCGGGGTGACGGCGGGATCGTGGGTGCTCTGCTGGGGTCCGGGTTGCAGGAACCGCGGTGCCTGCGAGGGCAGCCGCGACCGGCGGGCCGCGCGGGCGCGCTCGGCGTCATGGGCCGCTTTGAGTCGCTTGGCGACCATGTCCGGAGTGGGCGCCAGGCGCGGCTGCGTGGGCCACGGCGGGTCCGCGGACCTGTTTCCGCCGCCCCGACCGTTGCCGCCGCCTCCACGGGTCTTGGTCGCGGCGGCGGCGCCGGACTTGCCGATCGCGCCGGTCTTGCCCGCGACCATGCCGAAGGTCTTCGCCGCGATGTAGGCGCGGGCCAAGCCGCCCAGGAACGAGCGGCCCGAGCTGACCTTGACCGCCTTCAACAGCCAGAACGGGATCTTGAACAGGATGAAGAACAACGCGATCGCCGCGACCAGCGTGCCGAGCGCGGACAGGGTGGAGCCGAACAGGTGCACGCCGCCGGAGAGGAACGTGCGCACCGAGGTGATCAGCACCAGGGCTTGGGCGACCTGGATCGCGAGTACCGCGGTGATCGCTTTCCACCACCAGCGGGCCAGCGGGTCGGTGTGCGGCAGGGCGTGGAACATCAGGAACAGTGGCCCGCTGGTGATCAGGACCAGGGTGATGACGATCCGGACCACATAGACCACCAGCAGCCCCAAGCCCAGCACGACGAGGACGAGGCCGACCAGGATGATGAACAGCCCACCGGTCTGGACGCCGACGACGGCTTCGGTGAGGGTGCCGCCCAGTGAGGGGGCGTCGACCCCGTTGCCGAGGATGCCCAGGGTCAGGCCGTTGGCCAGCCGGATGAGCTTGTCGGTGAAGAACAACGACAGGGCCGAGGCCAGGAACGCGATCGGGATTCTCGGGCCGATCTCTTTGATCGAATACCGTGCCTGGACGCTCTCGTGGCCCATCACGACGATGCCGCCGACGAGGACGAGCAGCCCGTAGGCGGCGACCACGATCTCCCACGAGCTGTCCCACAGATCCCCGATGCCGGGCAGGTCACCGATCTCCGGGGTGGACAACGCGGTGTGGCCGATCAGCTCCAGGATCGGCGAGAGCGCGGCATCGACAATGCTCCGGAACGCCGCATTGATGGCCTCGGCGACACACGCGCCGATGTCGGTGATTCCGCACTCCGCACCGCCGCCATCGTCACCTCCACCGGGCGGTTGCGGACCCGTGCTCGGCGGCGGCGCCGGGGGTGGGTGCGGGATGCAGTCCTCACCCGCGCACGGTGCGGACGTCGGCGCGGGTGACGGCGGGGTGCAGTCGACTTGGCCGGGAAGGCTGCACGTCGTCGGCGCGGGCGCCCCGGTCGGAATCGGCAGTGGCAGGGCAGGCGGTGTGGTCGTGGTGGGGGCGGGCAGTTGGCAGACCGGCAGCGGCGAGTCCGGCGCGCAGGGTTCCACCGTCGGGATCGGCGGCGGGGATTGCGCAGCCGCGGCGGGCGCCGCCCAAGCCCCGGCCGCGAGGGCACCGACCAGGAGCACGACCATGCCCAGCGCCAGCGCCCAGCCCGCGTGCCAGCGCCGCGACCGACCAGCCGACGGCCGGTCCGAGACCCGGGAGAGCGTCGCCCGGTCCGCGCCAGCCGGTCCGACGGCGGCAAGCGCGACCGGGCCGCCGGACCGGCGGTGCGGGCGAACCGGGGGCGGGGTGCTTGTGGCCATGGCTAGGGAGCCCCCACGATTCCTTTGAGGATTTCCACGACCAGCGGCGCCAGCGCCGCCAACCCGTAGCCCCACCCCGCGGACTTGAACGAGGTCTTGGCCTTCTCGACCTCACCGGGGTCCCCGCCGCCCATCACGTAGCGGACACCGCCGATGGTCAGGAACACCGTCGCCAGACCCGCGAGAATCCCCATGATCCAGTTGCGGAGATTGTTCAGAACGGTGCCCACCGAGTCCGCGAGCGCGACGACCACCGTGTCGGCGTGCGCCGAGGAGGCGGTCAGCACGAGCACCAACACCGCGAACCACACGGCCGGCAGCAGCCCTCGCCACGTTCGGTGGGCCGCCCGCCGCTGAGACCGGCGACAAGAAGCATGCGTCGGCCCCGCGGCGACAGCGCGCGTCGGCGTGCTCGGGCCGGCTGGTGAGAGGCGACGACCGCGGACTCGGGAGCGGAGCCGGGCGGTCGGGAAACGATCGATCAGGCGCATGAGGGCACCTCCGAGGATCGGGCGGAGCGCGGGTGTGTCCCGCAGCCCTGAACTCCGGATTCCGTGCCCGTTTTGGACACGCGACCCCGCGCTTTCCGCCCCGATTCGACCTCACCGGCGGACACGGACAGTGACGACCGCGGCAGGTCGCGGTCGGACGTGACCGGGCGCGCCAGGGCCACTGCGGTGGCCACTCGGTCGGTCAACGGGTCGGTCGGATCGGTCTCCGCGGCAGCCTCGCGCAGGTACGCGGCCAGCCGGAGCTCGGCGCGTTTGCGCGCCTTGTAGACCGCCCACTCACTGCTCTGATGCGCCGCGGCCCAATCCGCGACGGACACCTCTTCCAACCGGGTCGCACCGATCAGCGCGGCCTCGGTCCGGGTCAGAACACCGTCCGCGACAGCTCGGGCGAGGACCAGATCCGGGTGCCCCCACGGCGCGTGCGGCGGGGTCGAGCGAAAGCCCGACGCGACCGGAGTCGGACCCGACAGCTCCTCGACGAGCGCGCCGTACCCGGCCCGGTACGCGGCCCACCGCAGCCGCAGCATGATCCGCGGCCGACGCAGATCGATGGTCGACAACGCGGCCAGAAAGCCGCGCACCACCTCGGCGTGGACATCGGCCGGATCACCGGCGAACCGATCCGACAGGGTGGCCGCGACCGAGGTCAGCGCGGGCAGCGCGACTCCGACCGCGGCGACCGTCCACGTCGCTCCTTCCGTGCGGGAGCGCAGCACCAGGTGCGCCCACACCGCGTCCCGCGTGGCCTGCGGGCACCGGCGCGCCAGCAGCCGGTCGCGGACCTCGTCCAACGGGATATGCCGGTCCGGCAGGCCTGGGAAGAGCCTGCCGTTCAGCGACACCGGATGCGGCCCGGTCACCAGCCAGGTGAACGTGTCCCGCGCGATATCCAACGAGTTCGGGGCAACGTTGTCGCCACCGCGACGAAAAACAGAGTGCACTGCCATGTCATGACTCCCACGGCGTCGATGCGAACAACAACGACACCAGGAAGCCAGCACCGATACCACGGAAATACCACGCCACTACTAACCGCCGACTAGCGAACCGCGGCGAGGCTACTAGCGGACTACTATTTCACCTTGCCAGCGCGTCGAGTCAAGATCAACGGTCGGGCCTTGTGGCCTAGGAGTGTTGATCGACCCTAGTAGCCTCCGAGCTGCGGTTCTAGTCGTTGGCTAGTACGGCCCTAGTAGTCACTGTGAGCTCCGATACGGACCGGCGACAAGATCCACATGTCGCCGCCGGAAAAATCTTGGAAAATCTGGCCGCGACTGGCCCGGGAGCGGCTCACGGCGGCACGGGATGACCGACAAGACTGTCCATTGGTCACAGCTTTGGCGGAACAGTCCGAGTCGCGTCGAGTCATCATTGACCAGCGTCGGCGCGGTGCAAGGAAATTGACGGGGCGTGTCCAAAACAGGGTCTGAATACGGAGTTCAGGGGTGTCCGAACGCACGGCACCCACCTCGTCGGAGGAGACCCGCGATGACCCCGACACACGGCAACGACTCCCAAGGAGACGGCTCCCCGGAGCACGGCCCGACCGACCACCCGACCATCCCGATCCAGCAACACCAGAGGCGGCGAACACCGCGCCTGCGCACCCTGCGCCCCACACGGCGCCGCCCGCGTTCCGCCCGGCCGAGCACCGTCTGGCCATGCGCCCAGGACGACCTGCGCGAGGGCGCCGGACTGCTCGCCGCCTGGCTGCTGACCGCGGTCGTCAAGACCGTCACCACCTACACCCAGCCCGGCCAGCGGGTGCTGCTGCTCGCCCCCGCCCCTTACGTCGCCGCACCCTCATCGTGGTCGCCGACCGGGGGCCGCGACCAGTCCCGGCCCGGCCCGTACGCCGGACTACACGAAGCGGGCTGGACCGTGGTCCGACTCGGCCGCGGCGTCCACACCCAGACCACCGTCGCGCACCCTGACCCGGTCGACGAACTCGCCGGTGCCGCGGCAGTCGAGTCCGAGTCCGGACCCCGACCGAACGCCGACAGTCCGACCACCAAGCAGGCCGCCGGGCCGTCGGCACATCGCCATCGTGGACCGGACTCGGACACGATCGACGGTGGTCCGGACCGCTACGACCTCGTCATCACCGCGGCCGATCCGCACGCTCTCGACCGGTTCCGCCCCACCGACTGGGCCGGTCTGCTCACCCCGACCGGCGTCCTCGCCGTCATCACCCACAGTGACCGCTCCCGTGATCGGCTCACCGACCCCGCCAGCTCGCTGGTGCGCGCCGCGCGCCGCGCCGGACTGCGCTACCTCGACCGCATCACCCTGCTGCGTGTCCCCGTCCGCGACGGCGCGCTCGCTGATCCGACACCAGCGACGCAGGGTCCGGCACGACCGCCCGCGACGCCCATTCGGCACACCCAGGTGCACGACGACCTCTTCGTGTTCACCAACCACCAATCAGCCCCGAGCGACGCCGCCGACAGGAAGGAGACCTCCGGTGACTGACCACCCCACGTCGCCTTGGCCACTCCCCCTGCCGCCGGGGAAGGAGCCGCCGATCCCGCCTCTGTCGGTCTGGCAGACCGGACAACGCGACCCGCTCGCCCAGCTACGCGACGCCGGGTGTGTGCCCGGCACCGAGACCGACACCGACCGAGTTCCGCCCGACCTCGCCGCCCACGCGATCACCACCTACACCCGCCCCGGCGACCTCGTCCTCGACCCCGACTGCGGCGCGGGCACCGTCCTGACCGCGGCACTGCGCACCGGCCGCCACACGCTCGGACTCACCACCCGCAACCGGTGGTGGACCCTCGCCCGCGCCAACATCACCACCGCCAAAACCGCGGGCGCCTGGCCCGACGGCTCGGTCCTCGACGCCCGCCCCAAGGTGCTCGCGACCGTCCAGGCCGCCGGGCTGATCGGGCGAGTCGGACTCGTCCTGACCACCCTGCGCACCGCGGACAGAGACAGCAGTCCGGACCACGACCCGATCGAGTCCGCCATCTCCAACCTCGCCACGACACTGCTCCACTGCGAGCCGCTGCTGCGCTCCGGCGGACACCTCGTCATCGTCGCGCGCCCCCACCGGAACCCGGACGGCGCACTGGTGGACCTGACCATCCCGCTCATCGCCGCCGCCACCGCAGCCAGGCTGGCGCCGGTCGACCGCTGCATCGCGCTGACCGCCGAACTGCGCGGCAACCGACTCATCACCCGCACCTCACTCACCGAACGTCGTGCCGCCGCCCGAGCAAGTGCCGCCTGCGCGCCGACCGCGCTCACCGCGCACCACGAAGTGCTCGTCTTCGGGCTCGCCCACGACGTCGAACTCGCCGCCGCGGCGGCAGCAGGCATCCCGTGTCCGACCGAGGACGACGTCATCCGGCCCGCCGTCAACGGCGTTGAGTACCCCGGCTGGAGGCGAGCGGCATGACCACCCGCCTGTACTGCCGCGAGTGCGGCTGGCACCCCGAATTCCGACGCAAGCGCGCTGCACTTCGCGCCGCCGCACGCCACGGTTGCACCGGCACACTGGCGGTCGAGACGCGTCCACCATGGTGGTCCCGCCTGTGGGCAAACCTGTGGACAAACCAGTCGGGCGCCGCCTCCGTCCACCCCGAAGCACGAGCGGATGACCAGTCCGGTGACGACGTACTGGTCGATGCCCACGGCAACCGCATCCAGTGGGCCGCGCTCGCCGCGCACCACGCCGAGACCACCCGCCGCGCCCGCGCCGCGATGGTCGAACTCGTCCGCGCCGGCTACCAGATCGGTCCGCCGCCCTACGGCTACCGCGCCCTGCGCATCCGGGTCACCGACCCCAGCGGACACAGCAAACTGCGAACGGTCCTCGTCCCGGACTGGCAGACCGCCGCGGTCGTCAAGCAGATCTTCATCTGGCGCGCCGACCACGGCCTGACGCTCGCCGTCATCGCCGCACGACTCAACAGCGACCCGCGCCAGTACCCGGCATCCGTGCCCAATGGGCGGTGGACCGCCAAGGCCGTCCGGCGGATCGTCACCAACGTCAAGTACACCGGGCGTCAGGTCTGGGCACGCACCATTGCCGGACGGCCAGCACCGATGGAGCAGTGGGTCACCTCGGCACCCAAGGTGCACGAGCCACTGGTTGACGAACGCACCTTCCACCGCGCCCAACCCGGCGCTGCTGAAGGTCCGTTCGGCGCGGCCGACTGCCCGCTGAGCGCGGCATGACCTCCCATCGGTGGACCCTCGCCGTCGCCTTACGCCGACTCAGCGTTCTCATCTATCTGCACGCGAACCCAGTTGGTGGTCACCGACCAAAACAGTGCCTTTGCCCCACCGCCCGAGGATGCCCACCCACACACCGGTGATCCCGCACTTCTCCACGTCCGGGGCACGGTTGGCAACTCGTCGTCCATCCGCAACGCGCGCAGCGCACTCCACCGGCTCTGCCGGGCCCAGAAGAAGACCTGCCGATCAGCCTTGCCGGGTACTTGCAGCTTTCGCCAGTTGTCCGGCTTGTCCGCCAGGCACTGCTCGATCGCTTCCGGCAGATCGTTGGGGCCATGGCACACCTGTCCATGAGCCAGAGACATGAAGATCTCCGGCGGACGCAGGCCCTGCACGTCGAACGCGGTGGCCGAGACCACCCTCAACCGCGCCAGGCCCTGAAACGGGCACGACGGATCATCGCAGAGGCTCTGGACACGAGAAGACCAACGACTCATCTCCGACTCGCCCCGGCGCTCCATCTCCACGAGTTGGTCTTCGATCCGGTCAGCCAGCCCGCGGAACTCGGTGTTCCGCTCCGTCAGTCCGAAGTTGTTCGGCATGTCGACCATCACCTGCCAGGTCCTGGTCAACCGAGACGAGGGCCTCGATGTCGTTGCGTGGCTGGCACGCCTCAACACGACCTCCGCGCCTTCATCAGCCAGGCTGGTTACCTCCAGCGCGCCGTCCTGGCCGATGTTGAAGTCGTACCTGGAACCGTGACCACCACCTTCGTCCCCAAAGGGTTACCGGCACGCCGCGCACCGACTCCACCAGCCGTCGAGCCTCTTCCTCGCCCTCCTTGGACATCGCACGCTTCGTCATGGCCACCATGCTGACATCCAGCCAGCCGCGCACGCACACCACTTCCTCATCTTCGGAGTCCCCGGCGGACTGTCCGCGCTTCGCGCTCAGCTGGTATCGGCTGATTCGAACCACGCTGGGTTCGGCAGGACTGTTTGCGGACAGCGTGTCCCCGCAGGTATTGGGGAGGGCCGTGTGATGGCCGTCGCCGCGTTCGCCGCAGCGGGCTCACTGCTCGTCGCGGGACTCTGTGGTGTCCCGTTCGACGAGCGAGACCTCGCGTGGCGTGTCGATTCCGAACAGCTCGTTGGGCGTGCACCGCAGCGTCGTGCACAGCGCCTGCAAGGTCGCCACCTTCACCTGGACCGGCTGCTTCTTGATCAGCACGTCAACCGACTGGAGGGACAGTTCGAACCCGGCGCGCTGGATGAGGAGTTCGCGCAGCTGGGTCGCGGTCCAGACGTCGCGGGAGGCCATGACCTTCCGCAGCCGCCACTCGATCTGCACCCGCCGCCGTCCCCATGCTTGTCACTCCGAGGCGCTTCGCGCCTTCGCCAACCGACGCTCAGTGTCCCGGATGGCGACGAAGGCTGGCCGCCGCACGTCCGGCGTGTTCAGCAGACACACACCGATCGACAGGTAACCATTGATATATTAACGCTGCGCTAGATCTATTCAGGTGTTACCTTAGTTTAATGGCAGACCTGTCCCCGGTTCGAGAGAGAGGAGATGCTTCGGCGCCCATCACGTTCATCGCCATGCCGACGCGCCGCAGTCCGCGGCCAGCGCCGGTAGTGCTCTTCTGGACTCGCGTCGACCGCCCATCTCGCGCTGACGAGGTGACCCAGCACCAGTTCGGCAAGGCACACAGTCCTACCGAACGGCAAGAGTCCAGCACGGCCACGAGCGCCGGCCCCACACGGACGCATGCGGGGAGTAGAGGCCCGTTGGTTGTGACAGCTTCGGCGGTCCCAGCTCATTCAACGCACGTCATGGTGCGTGCCCGCGTCGCCGCGAAACCCGCTTCGCGCGGATCGGCGACCGCAGGTGTCGGCAGCTGGGAGTGCCCGCTGTGTCGACGGTTCCTGTCGCCAACCAGCAGCCCCGTGAACCTCCGCCAGCCGCGGGCTTCACGGGCACGAAGGGGGCGCTCATGTGCGCTCAACCTCGCAACCCCGATCAGCCCGACAACAACTGCGCCGACGTTCCTGCTCCGGCCGACCAGGAGCAGCAGGGAAGCCCCATCAGCGAACCGAGCAGGCAACCCCGACGGCGCGTTGGCGCGAGCAGAGCTGTGCGCAACGTGGTGGTGCGCGGTGTTCGCCGCGATCCCCCCGACGTGCGCAAGCTCGCGCGGGTGGTCGCCAGCCTCGCGGCAGACCTGGCGCAGGCCGAAGCCAGCGAGCAAACGCTGCCCGCCGAGCCGGGCACTGCGGACGCCAGCCACCGCGATCACCGCCGCGACGCGGCATGACGCCGCGCATTCGCGCTTACGCAACAAACGCAGCAGATCCAAGCCGCTCGCCAATGACTCGAAAGGGAAGGTCCAGCACAAATGCCGCCTGTCACTTGCGATCCCTGCAGTCGTCGCGACACACACCCGCGGACTCGACGGCCGGTACACGTCGGCCTCTACCAGCGGTGGCCCACGCTCCGCGAAAGCGACCACCTGCAGACCTAGACGCAGCATCTCGCCTTCGTTCTCAGCGAGCTGACGTCCCGAGGTGTGGGGTCGCCTCGGCCGCTGATCCCGCCCTCGACACGGAGACCGCGCACGGCCTCCTTCTCGTGCGTGTGGTGACTGCCGTCGCGGAGATCGAGCAGACGGGGGCAGTCGCTGATCGACGCGACCGTCTTCGTCACGAGCAGCGATCCGGCGACGAGTCGCCGCTCGCGGGCTAGCCGCAATCCCGCCCGGCCTACTCCGCCGAACAACACCATCCGATCCGAACGACCCACAACGAGGTGTCATGACCAGCGCCTACGCCAGCGCGGACAACGAACGTCAGCAAGGCTGTCCCGTCCCCGTGCAGCGACCGTCGAATGCCCCAGCTACCAGCGCCCGAGCGGTGATCTACATACGCATGGCCTCACCCGAACGGGCCGAGAGCGAGCACAGCGTCATGGCTCAGCGTGAGGCATGTCTGCGCAAGGCCAGCGAACTGGGCTTCTCGCTCATCGACGAGTACGTCGACCCAGACGCTCGTTTCTGGCGACGGCCGAAAACGCCAACTGTTCCGAGGCATGCTCGCGCGGTTCCGCAGCCGGTGAGACGCAGCAACCCGCCCGATAATTCGCCGCTCGCCGGGAGCGCGCGATCCAGCCGCCAGGACCCACTCCCCGGCTGCACGGTCCTCCGTCCAGGCCGCCCTCAGAAGGAGGTGTCATGACCAGCGCTTATGCCGACTTCATCGATGAACTGCAGCAGGACGTCACCATCCCCATCCAGCCGCCGATGGAGGACATTGCCCCCAGCACTCGCGCAGTGATCTACCTGCGCGTGTCCTCGACCGGGCAAGTCCGGACCGACTACAACCCGGAAGGCATCTCCATTCCGGCCCAACGGGAAGCGTGCTTGCGCAAGGCGCGGGAACTGGGCGTCACGGTCATCGACGAGTACGTCGAACCCGGACGCTCGGGAACAGAGATGACCAAACGCGAAGCATTCCAACAGATGCTCGCGCGGGTCCGCAGCCAGGGCGACGTCGACGTCATCGTCATCTACCAGCTCTCGCGCATGGCGCGGAACCGCTACGACGACGCGATCGTCATGGCGGACCTGCGCAAGCGCGGCGTCACCCTGGTCTCCGCCACCGAGGCCATCGACGACACCCCGGTCGGCCAGCTGATGCACGGCATCCTGGCCACGTTCAACGAGTACCAATCCCGCCAGTCCGGTGCCGACATCGCCTACAAGATGGGCCAGAAAGCCCGCAATGGCGGCACCCTTGGCCGCGCAAAACTCGGCTACCTCAACCACATCGACCACTCCGACGGCCGCGTGATCCGCACGATCATCGTCGATCCCGAACGAGCGCCCTTTGTCCAGCTGGGCTTCGAACTCTTCGCCACCGGCGACTACACGCAAGAAGAGTTGGCTGACGAACTGTACGACCGCGGCCTACGCACCAGGGCCACCCGGCGACACCCAGCTAAGAAGGTGTCCGAGAACAAGATTTCGCAAATGCTGCGGGATCGCTACTACCTCGGATACGTCGAGTACGACGGCGAAGAAATCCAGGGGCGGCACGAGCCGCTCATCGACGAGGACCTCTTCGACATAGTCCAGGAGATCCTCGAATCTCGCATGACGGCACAAGAACGCCGTCGCGTGCACCACCACTACCTCAAGGGATCGCTCTTCTGTGGACGCTGCCAACGCGACGGCATCAAGCGGCGGATGATCATTCAACGGACCATCAACTCGAAGGGCGCGGAGTACCTGTACTTCTTCTGCCGCGGCAGGCAGAAGGGGCTGTGCCAAGCACCTCACGTCAACGTCACGCTCGTCGAGGACGCGGTTGAGCGCCACTACTCCGCGATTCGCTTCAGCCAGCCGTTCATCGCTGACATGCGCGACCAGATCGATGCTGTGCTCGGCGAGCAGGAAAAGTCCGCCCGCCTGCTGCGCAAGCAGATCACCGCACAGCTCAAGGAACTCGACACGAAGGAGGAGAACTTGATCGACCTCGCTGCCGACAGCACGCTGCCTCGGACCAAGGTCAAGGAGAAGCTGCGCGACATCGCACGCGAGCGCCGCCGGCTGGAGGAGCGCCTGGACACGGCCAACGCCGACCTCACCGACAGCGCCCAGCTCGTCAACGCTGGCCTTGCCCTCCTCGAACAGCCCGACCAGCTGTACCGACGCTGCAACGACCAACAGCGGCGCCTACTCAACCAGGCGATCTTCCACGCCCTCTACATCGAGGACGACAAGATCACAGACGGTGAGCTCCGTGAGCCCTTCGGCGAGCTGCACGCCATCCAAGATCAGCGGACCGCAGCAACCAGCGCGGAGAACACAAACGAAAGGACCACCCGCATTGCGGGTGGTCCTTGCTCGCCTTCAGGCGTCGCGGTCCTACTTCGTGGCCTTCATTCAGGCACTTGTTCTAGTAAGACCCCTAGGGTGGAGCTGAGGGGACTCGAACCCCTGACCCTCACACTGCCAGTGTGATGCGCTACCAGCTGCGCCACAGCCCCAGGTCAGACACTTTCCGGGGTGGCCCCCGGTGTGCTGCGCATACGTTACATCACGGGGTCCGCAGGACAAAAACCGGGGGGTCGGTGCTTCCCGGAGGGTGGGTGGGGGTGTTAGACCGGCAGGTGTGACAGCGGTGGACGACGGGGTGCCGATGGTGGATGCCGTGGCCGAGGGCATGGCGCCGGAGTTGCGGCGTGACCTGCAGCGACAGCGGCTTCGGGCGTTGGTCGACCGGTTGTTGGGGGCTGGGGGGTTGCAGGCCGGGCGGTTGCGGGACCTCGGGGTGCGGGCGGGGTCCGACGTGGACTTGGACGATCTGGGACGGTTGCCGACGGTCGGTAAGCGGGATCTGTGGGACCACTACCCGGACGGGTTGCGGGCCGTGGACGCGGCGGACGTGGTGTGTGTCCATGGGTCGTCGGGGACGGGTGGGCGGGTTGTGTTGGTGCCGTACACCGTGGGTGACCTGGAGGTTTGGGGGGAGGTGATGGCTCGGGCGTTGGGTGGGGCCGGGGTGACGCGGCGCAGTGTGGTGCATAACGCGTATGGGTATGGGTTGTTCACGGGTGGGATGGGGGTTCACCACGGGGCGGTTCGGTTGGGGGCGACGGTTGTGCCGGTTTCGGGTGGGATGACTGGGCGGCAGGTTCGGCTGATTCAGGATGTGCGGGCCGATGTGCTCGCCTGCACGCCCTCGTACGCGATTCACCTTGGGGAGGCGATGGCCGCCGCGGGGGTGGAGCCGACGAGTCTGCGGGTGGGGCTGCACGGGGCGGAGCCATGGACGGGCGCCATGCGGGAGCAGATCGAGCGGCTGCTGGGGATTCGGGCGCTGGACATCTACGGGCTCTCGGAGATCATCGGGCCGGGGGTGGCGTGTGAGTCACTGGACTCCGGGGGGCTGTTGAACGTCGCCGAGGACCACTTCTACCCGGAGTGTGTGGACGCCGATGGGAACCCGGTGCCGGACGGGACGCCCGGTGAGCTGGTGTTCACGACGTTGACCAAGACCGGGATGCCGTTGCTGCGCTACCGGACCGGGGACGTGGCCACCCTGACCGGGCCAGCGCCGGGCTCCCCGCGGACGTTGCGGCGCATGTCGAAGGTGCTGGGCCGCACGGACGACATGCTGGTGATCCGCGGCGTGAACCTGTTCCCCACCGAAGTCGAGGCGGTGCTGCTTGCCGACGACCGGGTAAGCCCGCATTACCTGGTGGTGGAGGACCGCAGAGTGGCGGCACGGGCCGAGCTGCGCGTGGCGGTGGAACCGGTGGCGGAGGGAGTCGACGCCGACACCCTCCGGGCCGATCTGGTCCTGGCCCTGCGGGAACGCCTGGGGCTCGGGTGCGACGTGCGGGTGCTCGCGCCGGGCAGCGTGCCCAGGACCGAGGCGGGCAAGGCGCGCCGCCTGGTCCGCTGGTCCGAGGGAGACGCCCCGCTGCCCGGCCTGAGCTGAGCCCCGCGCGGGCGCCGCCCGACCCGCTGGCCTGCTCTGACTCCCGCGCCGGTCTTTGTCACCGCGACAACCGGTGTGCTGAACCGGGGTGGCGCAAGAATGACGGCGGAGCGCGGAAGTCGATTTGTCGGTTCCGCGCCGCGATGGGTGCGAAGCCGGTGATGGCGGTGGCGATCGGCGAGACGATGCGTCGCGTGCGGGGTGCCGCCCACGCGGGTGGTCGCCGGATCGGTCGGGAACGGCTGATGTGGACACACGCGGGTCACCGTGTGCGCGGCGACTTGGCTCTGCTCCGGAAGTTTTCGCCACCCGGGGGAATCATCCACCACCGCGTGGCACGAGCCAAGGGTCTGAAGCGCCACTGTCCGATGTGGATGAAAATGGTGGAAGCGTTGTTTCGAGAGTTTCCGTCAGATGGTGGAATGAATGGACCCGGCCGGAGAAATGGTCACCGGGTCGCGGCTAGGGCGGTGACGACAGCCGCGCTTTTCTCACGGGAATCGCGGACGGTGCGGCTCATTTCGACATGGAGGAACAGGGAATCGGTTTCCGCGGCCAGGATGCCTTGCTTGTTTCGGGTGCCTTCGAGCTTGCCGCAGTCGGTTTTCCACGGCCTGCAGACCGTCAGGCCCGCGTCGGCGAGCCGGTCCGCCGTCGCCTTCGCGGTGGCGCCCGGGGTGTCCGTGCCGGTGGAGACGACGACATCGGTGTCGGGGAGGCTGTCGTTGTCGAAGCCGTGCAGTTGGATCTGCGCGACGCCGCGGTTCGCCTGGTCGACGGCCACCGCGTGGAACATCGAGTCGGTCCGGTGGGCCACGTCGCCCGCGCCGTTGCCGACCGCGCGGTGGGTGCCCGAGACGGCCAGCAGCGCACCGGGGGCGGCCCGCCACAGGGCGAGCCCGACCTCCTCGGTGCGCAGGTCGTAGTTGGGGTGCGGCACCTCGACCAGCAGGTGGACGGGGTGGTCGAGGTCTCGCCCGCGCTCGGCGGCCGGTAGTCGCCGTCTGGGGACAGGCTCGCGGCGTAGGCAGTGAGCGTGTTGTGGAGGTCGGCTCCGGGGGTGATCGCGCCCGGTTTCGGTTTTCGCGCGGCCGAGCAGAGTGAACGCGTGGCATGAAGGAGTTGGCTGCGCAGTCACCCGCGAAGCTGGACCAATGACGATCAGTTCGACGTCGAAGCCGAGGAACGCCCGACTCGTCGTGCGGTCACTGAGGCAGACTTTCGGGCGCTGGAGGCGCTGCTGGTGGAACTGGACTTCAAGCGATTCTGGAGCGTGCTGTGCCGGTACACGACTCCTGAAGGGCTGACGCTATATCTGTGCCCGGCCCACTGGCGATCTATCGGCAGACATCGGTGCCGGTGCTCGAGTAAGGGACTACTCCCAGTACCGGGTCCTTCTGTGAGGAGGTCTGCTGAGCAATGGGAGTGTTGGCGGCTGTTCGGATTATCTGACGAACGTATGATGCCAACTGCGACATGGGGAGTAGCCGGATCAATGTAGTTCTCACGGTGTCGCTCTGGCCGGTTTGGCGCTTCGCGGTTTGGTGCTTGCTGTATGGGGAGGGTTATTCATAACGTGGTGTCCAGCCCAGGCGGTAGAACTCGAGGGCGGTGATGGTGGCGATCACCTCGGGGAGCTCGGCGAGGCGGCCTCGGTAGCCGGTGGCCAGGATTTTCCAGTTCTTCAGGTGCGCGATGCACCGTTCCACCGGTACCCGTAGTCGGGAGTGGGCTTTGTTGGCCTCGCGTTGCACCGGGTTCCACGGTCGCCCCCGCTCTTTGCGGACCGGGGTCACCACGTGGGAGGCGTGATACGCCTTGTCCCCGAGCACGTCGACCTCGGTCAGGGCGTGTTCCCACCCGGTTTCGGCGAACGCGGTCAGGTCGTGGGTGCGCCCCGGCAGCGGGGTCGAGACCGCGAGCAGGCTGCCACCGAGGTCGGACAGGACCTGCACCGAGACCCCTGTGCGGTGGTGCTTGCCGGAGTAGTTGCCCTGTTGGGCGGCCCATTCCCAGGTCGGGACCAGGGTGCCGTCCACGATCACGACCCTGCCCTCGACCACCTCGCCCAGTGTCGGCACATGCTCATCGAGCACCGCGCGGATCACCGCGGCCAGGCGGCGGAACACCCGCGACACCGTGGGCTGCGAGACTCCCAGCAGGTCACCGGCCAGCGCCTGGGACATGTTCGACCGCAACAACACCAACACCGCCACCACCGACCGGAACAACCCCCGACACCGGTCTCCGCCCCCGCACCGGGCCGGGCCCCAACCGGTCATGAACCCGAGCCACCAGATCCCGGATCTGATCATGATTCAAGACCGGTAGTACTTTGATACCGCAACAGCCCCGCCAAAGATCGTTTCTGTGGAAGGACACGACCCTACCGGCGGGGCTGTTGCCCTACTCAAGGGCATGATCGACTTCTGAATAACCCTCGGGGTGTAGCGGCAGCTGGTGGCGGATCGGTGGGGAGTCACTCAAGCCGATTCCCGCCCGGTCCGCAGCTGGCCTTGAGCTTCGGTTTCGTCACGTAGGGCGGTGAGACCCTCGATCAGAGCACGGCGCTCGGCGGGGCTGGGCGGGCGGGAATCGGAGTCGGGGGACAGGTCAGCAGCGTACTTGGTGACCAGTCATGGAGGTTGGTTTCAGGTGCGATCGCGCGCCGGGACTGCCGGGTTTCCCGATACGCCCATCTACTAGGTCCTTCTGGCGTACCAGATGCCGTCGTTCACCACCTGCAGCATCGACCCGAAGAACGGGCGGCCCCACTGGTCATTCGAGTGGTAAGTAAGGTAGATCTCCTCTGCATGATCGCCGTTACCGATTCGGCCAGTCACAATCATGCTGTGGTCGATGTTATTCGGCGGTTCAGCGGGGTCCACGTCGGGTTCGCCTGGGTGATCCCAATCGACCTGTAAGATGTCCGACACGTAAAGTTGGTCGACGTGCGGCAGCAGGTTGGTGCGACCGGACAGTTGCGCGTACTCCCCGAAGTTGGCGGCACCCGCCCAACTGTGACTTGACGCGATGTATAGGTCGCGATAATACCAGGCACGCGGATCGTCGCGCGGATCGGGATCAGGAAGGCCCTGTTCCTCATACCAGCCACCAGCCTGCATGATCTGCGAGACGAAGTTCGTGCAGTCGTTGCCGTACTCGTGGAACTCGGGGTTGTAGTTGTCCCAGTAGGTGCTGGCATACGCATACATCGCTTGATAGTTGTACGCGTTGGCGGTCCGCTGCACCGGGTCCTGCCCGACCGCCCCACGCTGAATGCTCGAGTGCGGCGGCACGTCGGACAGCGACGTCACCCGGTTTGCCGAAGACTGGGGTGTCAGGTCCGGGAACGTCGGCGGCGGTGGGCCTGCCTGGTGGTCAGGGGTTGCCATCTCCATGACCCACCGCCCTCCGGTCGAGGCGAACACGAACGTGTGACGCAGCCGGTATCCCTCGTACGGCGGCGCTTCCGGATTTTTGTGTCCGAAGTGGAGGTTGGTGACCTCGGTCGCGCGCACCTCGACCCGCTCATTCGATCTCGGCGCCACGGCGTCGACCGTAACCTTGACATCGGCCGAGATATGGCCGCGTGATGGTGACTTGACGAAAGCGGCGCGCTGGGCGCGCATAACCTCGGCCTCGGCCCGGACCCGGCTGCGTAGTTGGGGTGACAGCGGTAGATCGGTGATCTCTCGCGCCATCGGTGTTCCCGCGACCACGGCTGCCCGTGCCTCGAGGTATTCGGAGACCAGAGCTTGCGCCTGTGCTCCGGATAGCCCTTGGCCAGCCTCAGCCTCCACCAAACCTAGGCTTGTCGTCATCACCGTGGTGGCCGCGACCACCAGACCCATACGTCTACGTCGGAACTGATCGTGTTCCATAACCGCCCCTCTCAAGGCGTGGTGCCGTTGACATAGTGCATCTCCATGAAGTTCGCCGTGTTGTTCTGCCATTCGGCGAGCCGTTGCTTCAGCGCAGTGTCTGAAAGGGGCCCCGACCGGAGCTCATTCATCAGCCGGTCGTACTCGGTGAACGCCCAGTTCTCGATCGCGAAGGTGTACCGCTGGATACCGCCCTCGCCGTAGTATCCGGCGCCCACCGCGGGATCGCCCGCCAGCGCGATGAGGTTGATGGAGTGGTCGACGTTGCGGCCGCAACTGTAGCCGCACGAGGCGTCATCGCTGTAGTCGTACACTTGGTGACGTTTCTGGTTGCTGTGGGCATACATGTCGTTCAGCGTCTGCGGCGGCGGTCCCGCGTACGGGAAAAGCGGCACGAACACACTGACCGTCGGCTCGCCGAGTGCCACCCACATAGTGCTCAGCTTGCCGTCGTAGGGGTCACCGATCTTCGCCCCAGTGACGACGACGCCGAAGGTGGAGACGAACCGGTTCACATGCCACCCGGTCGACTTCTGCGTCGCACTCGACTCCGATGGCAGTTCTCCGACGTTCTTTGCCAGCGACTCCATGTACCAGTCGTTGGGCAGTCCTTGCCTGCCCACGTTCTTCTGGATGAAGAACCGGTAGTCCTTCAGGTGCGGGTCGTCCATCCGGATGCCGACCCTGGTCTGCCGTTTGAGGGCGCTCGTGCTGGTGAGCCAGTCGTGCACGCCGTCGGGTACGACTCCCGAGTTGGTGATCTTCTTGGTCGCGGTGTCGATACCGGTCGTTGCGACATCGACGTGGTAGGGGAAACCGTTCGGCTTCTTGTGGCGCACCTTGGTATAATTAGTGCGCCAGTCGTACCCGTTGTACGTTCCGTTGCCCGGACTGAGCAAATCCTTGTCGTCGTTGTGTGGGCTGTCGAACGCGCCAGTGAAGTTGTCCTGGTTGTAGGTGCGGTCGACATTGTCGCGGGCGAAACTGTTGCCGTCGATCTCGAAGGTGGCGCCATTGCCCCATCGGTCGAACACGGTGACGATCGTCGCGGTGTTTCGTGCCGTCGACCCGTTGAAGCCGCCGCCGTTGTTCGTGTCGCGGAGGATGTTCTCTACATCGTCGACGTGTTCGGCCCGCGACAGGATGATGTGGTTGAGGAAACCCTGGGTAATCCCGTTCGCGACCTGCGATCGCAGGAATCCGTGGCTCTCGGCGAACTCCGCCTTCAACGTGGCGCCGTCGACTTGGACGAGTCCAAGTCCGCGGTCGTTGATACCTGCCCACGGCACCTGGATTCCGGTGATCTCGTCGCGGCCGGAGGACCCGAGCGCGCTTGCGGCCGAGTAGTTGAACCGCGCGCGGTAACGGTCGCCGGAGCCGAACGAGGAGTTGTCACCCGCGTAGTGGTAGGGGATCACCTTCCAGCCATCGGGGGTCGACCAGTGGTCTCGGTTCTTCCAGGCCACCGGTCTGCGGTCGACGGTGCTGTCCCCAGTGGCGACGGCTGAACTCGACGCGCTGGCCGGTGTTGTCGGGACAAGCAGGCCGACGCAGGCGGCCGTCGCGACAATGATCGCCAGCGATCTCCGTCTGTATGTGGTTCTCATGTCAGTCCTCTCCGTCGATCGGCTCGTCGTAGCCCTCGTCCTCGTGCGGAGGTTCGGACGTCTGTGCCTGAGGTGCCGTCGGTGGGGTCGTTGACGAGGTGGCCGGGGGCGCGGCGCTCGTCAATGGTGCCGGGTGGAGTTCGGGGTGCGTTGGTGGTGGCGGTCCTTCGTCCGGCATTGGCGTCGCCGAAGCGAGCAACCACGTCCCGCCCTCGTCTGTGAAGCTGAACACGTGGTCCATCTCGTACCGTTGTTCACGCGGTTCCATGGACTCTTGATGGTGATATTGCAAGACGGTCGTCTCGCGAACGAATACTGACACCGCGTGTTCCCCATCGTGCCGAAATTGGTCGACGGCCATTTTTACCCGCACTTTAGTGTAATCGATGGCGCGAGTT
The DNA here is from genome assembly GCF_055586285.1 of Actinokineospora sp. NPDC051303. Taxonomy (NCBI): domain Bacteria; kingdom Bacillati; phylum Actinomycetota; class Actinomycetes; order Pseudonocardiales; family Pseudonocardiaceae; genus Actinokineospora; species Actinokineospora sp. NPDC051303. Next base: position 146,649 of record NZ_JBVJIN010000012.1, on the reverse strand, counting down.
TTCAGGAATCGGTCCCGTTCTTCACGAATTCGTGCCGAATCCGCGCTGATTTGGGTCTTGAGCCTGTCGGTGACAGCATCAGGCGCCGCGGTCGCGACTCCGGTCAGATGGGATGCCCGTTCAGTCAGATAGTTCTGCATCGTGAGGCGGGCGGCCGACTCATCGAATGGCTTCTCCTTGTCACTGTGATGGTGAATTATGAGCGCCGCGGTTAGTGTGAGTGTGCCTGCCGCAGCCGTTGTCACGGCACGGCGGACCCATAATTTTGGTGACATGTGATCCTCCGACGCACGGCAGAAGAAGTGCGTTTTCACGCGTGCGCGCTTGTGTTTCCCCAGATTCCCTGTGGCCGCATTCAGCGGCTTCGCGCCTCAATGTAACGACATCGAGCCCTGGTTGACAAGGTGATTAGGTTCCCTCCCCTGGTTACGCCGAACGCACCAACGGCCGCTACGGTCCCCGCTGGCGCAGGCACCGCCGAACCTGAACGCGAGAACCAGTCCATACGCGGCGCTTTTCAGTGCCACAGAGGCTCGATGATTTCCGGCGCCGAGTACGACGCCTGCAGGGTGGTCATGGTGGTTGATGCCGCTGGACGGACGGTCACCGAAGCTCGTGTGGCGCTCCCACCGTTCTGGTCAACCTGAAGCACCGGGGGAACGGTGGATCGGAACCTACCGTGCGCTGATCCGCTTCGGCACGCCTGCCGAGGTACGCGCGGTGTTGACGAGTTGGTGTGGATCGGTGGCATTCGTCCGAGTCGAACGTGGCGAGGTGGCCAGGATCAACTCGAAGCCCGGCTGACGCCGCGGGAGCGTGAGGTGCTTGTCCTGATCGTGCAAGGAAGCCCGATGGGGTGCAGATATACCTGACCGTGGGCACCGTCAAGGACACCGTGAGCGCCATCCTGGCCAACCGGGTGTCCCCAACTGACCGGGTCGTCGTGCTCGCCCAACGGGCGGACTGACCGTCCAGAGTAGCGGATCAGTCGGTTGGCTGACCAGTGCCTGCTTCCCCAGGAAAATCCGGGGCTGGAGCTTCTCACGGGCCTGTTCACCGGCCTGCAGGAGGGTTTGCGGTCCGGTTCGGACAAGTTCCGGGGCACTGCCCAGGGCTATGCGGAGCAAGAGGAAGCGTTGAAGAAACTTTTCGACGGCACGCGGATCGAGATCGACAAGCGATAGGCGGGGATTCCGGTGGCGGAGGAGAAGACCAAGGCCGGTGGCGTCGAGATCACCCTCGGCGAGAAGACCACGGGTGAGAAGGCGGCGAAAGTCGCCCTGTTCTACGGCGCTTACCTCAAGATGCGTGAGGCGCAGGGGAGGCTTAGCGACGGTGCGGACAGTTCCGAGTTGCTCGGGCTGCCTTCCGAGGGCACCGCGCTGATCGGGTCGCTCGGCACGTCCGCTTACGGCATCGCGGTGGACCCGATCGGTTGGCTGGTCGAGCAGGGGCTGAACTTTCTGATCAGTGGTGCAGCCGTTGGAGGACGCGATCCACTTCGTCAGCGGTGACAGTCCAGCGTTGTCTCAGGCGGCGGAGAACTTCAACGCCATCGCCAAGGGCGTCGCCGATCTGCGCAAGCAGCTCGACGCCGACCTGCGGGAGTCGGTCAAGACCTGGGGCGGCGACGCGGCGGAGGCGGCCAGCACGAAACTGGGCGAGTTCGCCAACGGTATCGACGGCGTCGCGGGCCAAGCCGGGGAACTCGCGCGCATGCTGCAAACCTCCAGCATGATCATGACGATCACCGAGGACTTCATCAAGGCGATCCTCACTGAGCTCATCACGTGGTTGATCATGATCTGGATTTCGGCGCTGGCGGCCGCGGTGCCCAGCTTCGGGGCGTCGACGGCCGCGGCGGGGACAGCGACCGGCGTGCGGGTCGCGGCCACGGGCAGCCGCGTGGCCCGTGTCATCGCCAAGCTGCGCCAGTTCCTTGACAAGATCGTTCGAGTCCGGATTCGTCTACCTCACAATGCCCGCCGTATCGACCCGATGGCTCTCCTGCCCGCGGTCGACGCGATCATCCGACTGCTCGACCGGACTCCCGGCGCGGCGCCGAGGCATCACGCCACGACCGTGTGCCGTGCCGACCTTCGGCGCGGTGGTCCTGTTGCAGCGCTTCGTGAATCTGTATGGCAAGCGTCAGTTCGCTGCTGTGGTGCTGACCGGGGTGGTGTTGCAGACGACCATGATCGTGGTGGTCCAGCAGGATTATCCGGTGTTGTTCGCTCATCAGGCGTTGGGGTTCGTCGTTCCGGGGTTGATCGCTTATCAGTTGGTGCGGCAGCCGAGGGTGGCGACGTTGGTGGCGACCGGCACGGTCAGTTTCGCCTGTTACGGGGTGATCGTCAGTGGTGTGCTTGTCGGTCTCGTGCCCACGGTGCTGTGAGGAGGAACCGGGTGCAGGCGCTCAAGATCGCCCGTGGGGCGGCGTTCGCGGTGACCATCGGCCTGGCGGCGTGGGGTGTGGTGCATTTCGCCACGCATGTGGGCAGGCCGGTGGGTGGTCCGGCCGCGCCCGCGGCGATCGTGGTGGACGACCGCGCGCTCGCCGCGGACAGTGGCGCGGTGAGCTACGGCTGGCCGGGCCGGATCGGACAGTGGTGGTGGTGGCCACGTTCACCGACGGCGCGCGGACGGCGGTGGTGACCGGGCCGCGGCGGGTGTTCGCCGAGCCGGAGTTCACCTCGCGCAGGTCGCCACGACCGCGTGGGTGCGGCTGCTGCCCGGCCCCTGGCGGGCGAGCGACGAGCGCGCCGAGTGGTTCGCGTCCTGGCTGGCGCGGGACCCGGCCAAGCCCGACATCCTGGGCATCATGACCGAGTACCAGCACGGCGCGCCGGCCGAGCGCGACCGGCGCGGGGTGCGGTTTCGCGGTGACGCCGCGTTCGGGCCGGTCGCGGTGTCCGGGGCGGGCAGGCTGGAGCAGTCCGACTTCATCGACTACCTCGGGGTGTCCTGGAAGTTCGGCGACGGGGTGACCCGCAAGCCGAAACCGCGCCACTACGGGGCCACCGACTGCTCCGGGTTCATTCGCCTGGTCTTCGGCTACCGCTCCGGCTACCCCCTGCTCTCGGGCAACACCCCCGGCCCTGGCCTGCCGCGCCGCGCCTACGCCATCGCCGAGTCCGGCCCCGGCGTCGCGCTGATCCCCGACACCGGGGACCGGGTCACCGACTACGCCGCCCCGCAACCCGGCGACCTGCTGTTCTTCCAGTTGGAGGGCGACGAGCAGATCGACCACGTCGCCCTCTACCTCGGCATCGACACCACCGGACACCACCGATTCATCTCCAGCCGCGAACGCGCCAACGGCCCCACCATGGGCGACCTCGGCGGCACCTCCCTACTCGACGACGACGGCAACTACTCCCGCGCCTGGCGAGCCGCGCGACGGGTGTGACCACTGTGGACGGTCCGGTTGCCGGTGCGGCGTCTCACGAAGGCGTCCGGGCCCGCGCCGCCGGGGCGGCGGCGCGGGCCGTGCGGAATCGACTCCGCGGGGACGGTCAGAGGGAGCCGGTGAGCCAGGGGCCGGTGATGGCGAAAGTGATCCCGGGGTTCTGGGCGTTGGCGAACAGCCAGTTTCCGTTCTTCGGCTCGAAAGTGGAGCCGCACCATTCGGAGCCGCGGTAGTCGCCGGGGGCGACGGATTTGCCGGGGACGCCGCCCTGGGGGATCACGACCTGGTTGAGCGCGAACGGGAAGATTTCCCCGGCGGTGGTCAGGCCGTGCAGGTATTCGCCCTCGTTGCCGTCTTCGCAGAGGACGATGCCGCCGCGGGGGCTGACGCAGATGTTGTCCGGGTTGTTGAGCACCGACGCGTCGGGGGAGGCGAACAGCACGCGCATCCGCTCCGACTTCGGGTCGTATTCAAACACCTGGCCCTGGCCCTGCGGGCCGCCGCTGGTGGAGACGATGTAGACGCGGTCGTTGCCCCACCACGCGCCCTCCAGGCGCTTGAACACCGCGGCCCCCAGGGCGGCGCCCTGCTCGGCCGGGCGGGTCTCGCCGGGCGCGTAGTCCGGGTTGGGGATGGTGACCCACGAGGTGTCGTAGGTGACGCCGGTGCCGTCGGCGTAGGTCGTGTAGGAGGAGCCGTCCGGGGTGCGCACGACCATCATCTGGAGCTGCCCGCCCGCGGCGAGGTTGCCGCGCTGGGCGGGCAGGTAGCGGTAGAAGCCGGACGGGGTGGCGTCCTCGGTGAGGTACACGATGCCCGTGCCCGGGTCGACGGCGACGGCCTCGTGGCTGAACCGGCCCATGGCCTTGATCGGGTTCGGGTCGCCCTTGCGGTCGAAGGGGACCTCGAAGACGTAGCCGTGCCGGGCGCCGTTCGGGCCGAGTTCGGTGGTTTCCTCGCAGCTCAGCCAGGTCCCCCACGGGGTGGGGCCGCCAGCGCAGTTGCGGATCGTGCCGGAGAGGCTGGCCCAGGACTCCAGGAACTCGCCCTTGCTCGGGTCGAACACCAGGTTGGTGGTGCCACCGGCGGCGGCGGGGTCGTACGCGGGCTCGGTGAACGCCCCGGAGTACGCGCTGACCTCGTGGTTGCGGACCAGGGCGACGGCGCCGTCCGCCCGGCGGAACGCGGCCATGCCGTCGTGCTTGCCGGGGGTGGGCTTGCCGTCGGACATCATGTCGCCGGTCCAGCCGTGGCTGAGGTACTCGAACCCCTTGGGCAGCGCCAGCAGTTCCAGGCCGGTCGTCTGGTCCTTCACCGGCGACAGCGGGCCGTAGTCGGGGCTCGCGCCGAGCTTGGTCATCGGCGCGGCGCCAGCGGTGCGGCTGCCGAGGGCCTCCAGCGGGCCGAGCGCGGCCAGCGCCGTCGCGGTGGCCAGTCCTCGTTTCAGGAAGGTGCGGCGCCCGGAAAAGTTATTGGTCACGATTTCTCCAGTTCGGGAGCGGTGCGAACGGCCGAACGCTAATAGGCGCGCGTCGACACAACTCAACAAATAGATGAACGATGGATGACCTGGTTTTCCGGGAAGTGCTTGTGCCGCGCTTTTATGAGAGGGTTCTCATGTGGATCGGCAATGTGTCTAGATCGTCGGCGCGGGAAGCTGGTCCGATTGGGGTATGGTGAATGCGAAAACGATTACATTAGAGGATTCTCATCCACTTTCCGCCGGAGCGCATCGGGATGGCGGGCGCGCATTCCTTTCGAGGTCACGCGGTGTTCACCTCGGCCCGATCTGATATCGCGAAGTCGCGTCAGTCCGGCGCTCCTCGAATCCGACGGTCGGCAGCCGGGCCGCGGGCCGACCGTAGAGACACGGAAGAAGGATGACTCATGCCTACCTCCCAGTCCCCTCCGACGAAACAAGCGTCCCGCTGGTCGCTGGCCGCCCTGCGGTATGACCTGCCCGCGTCGATCGTGGTGTTCCTGGTCGCGATCCCCCTGTCGCTGGGTATCGCGCTGGCCTCGGGCGCGCCGATCACCGCTGGCCTGATCGCCGCCGCGGCCGGTGGCGTGATCGTGGCCGCCGCCGGTGGTTCCGCGCTCCAGGTGAGCGGCCCGGCGGCCGGGCTGACCGTGGTCGTCGCCGAGTTGGTGCAGGAATACGGCTGGGCGGCCACCTGCGCGATCACCGTCGCGGCGGGCGCGCTGCAGGTCGTGCTCGGCGCGGTGCGGGTCGGCCGCGCGGCGCTGGCGATCTCCCCGGCGATCGTGTACGGCATGCTCGCCGGGATCGGCATCACCATTGTGCTGCAGCAGGTCCACGTGATGCTCGGTGGCAAGTCGGCCAGTTCGGCCAACGCGAACATCGCCGCCCTGCCCGAGGCGGTCGCCCGGCTCAACCCCGGCGCGCTCGCCCTGGGTCTGCTCGTCATCGGCGTGCTGCTCGCCTGGCCCAAGGTGGCGGGCAAGCTCAAGGTGCTGCCCGCGCCCCTGGTCGCGATCGTGCTGGCGACCGCGGCGGCGGCGGTGCTCGGCCTGGGCGTGCCCAAGGTCAACCTGCCGGACGACCTGCTGGGCAGCTTCATCTTCCCCGCGATGCCCGGTGGAAGCTGGTCCGGGATCGCGATCGCGGTGGTCACCGTGGCGCTGATCGCGAGCATCGAGTCGCTGCTGTCCGCGGTCGCGGTGGACAAGATGCACAACGGCCCCCGCGCCGACCTCGACCGGGAGCTGGTCGGGCAGGGCCTGGCCAACATGGCCTCCGGCGCGCTCGGCGGCCTGCCGGTGACCGGCGTGATCGTGCGCAGCTCCACCAACGTCGCCGCCGGGGCGCGCACGCCTGCGTCGGCGATGCTGCACGGCGTGTGGGTGATCGTGTTCACCCTGCTCGCCGTGGCGCTGCTGGAGCAGATTCCGCTGGCCGCGCTGGCGGCGCTGCTGGTGATGGTCGGCGTCAAGATGATGGACATCAACCAGATGCGCACCCTGCGGCGGCACCGCCAGTTCGCGCTGTACGCGATCACCGCGTTCGGCGTGGTCGAGCTGAACCTGATGGAAGGCGTGATGCTGGGCATCGCCGCGGCGATCCTGCTCTCGCTGTACCGGCTGACCCAGACCAAGATCCGCACCGAGGAGCGCGGCGACGACTGGCACGTGACGGTGCAGGGCTCGCTGACGTTCGTGTCGGTGCCCACGCTGTCCAAGACCCTGGCGAAGATCCCGGCGGGCGCCAACGTGGACGTCGACCTGCGGGTGGACTTCCTCGACCACGCCGCGTTCGAGGCGCTGCACAACTGGCGCACCGCGCACGAGCGGATGGGCGGCCGGGTCGACATCGACGAGATCCACGAGGACTGGTACGAGCGGGCCGCCTCCGGCGAACCGGGGAGCAGCAAGTCCACTCCGGCCGTGCCCTGGTTCCTGCCGCTGCAGCGGACCCGCCCCCAGGACGAGCCGGAAGACCAGATGCTGCGCGGTGTCCGCGAGTTCCAGCGGGAGGCGGCGCCGAAGCTGCGCCCGCTGTTCGAGGGGCTCGCGGGCGGCCAGTCGCCGTCGCAGCTGTTCATCACCTGCGCTGACTCCCGGCTGGTCCCGCACGTGATCACCGGCACCGGGCCGGGCGACTTGTTCATGGCCCGCAATGTCGGCAACCTGGTGCCGTGCCACGGCGACGACTCCGACGCCTCGATCAGCGCGACCATCGAGTACGCCACCGAGGTCCTCGGGGTCGCCACGATCACGGTGTGCGGCCACTCCGGCTGCGGCGCGATGGGCGCCCTGCTGGCCGGGCGCGGCACGGGCGAGGCGAGCGGGCCGCTGGACTCGTGGCTGCGGCACGGCGCGCGGTCGCTGGACCGGTTCGTCGGCGAGTCCAGCAAGTCCACTGTGTCCGCCGAGTCCAACGGGTCCAACGGATCCGCTGTGTCCACTGTGGACGGCGACGGTCGCTCGGAGCTGGAGCGCCTGTGCCACGCCAATGTCGCGCAGCAACTGGACAACCTGATGACCTACCCGGGAGTGCGCGACCGGGTGGAAGCAGGCGAGCTGCGGCTGGTCGGCATGTACTTCGACATCGCCACCGCCGCGGTCCATCTGCTCGACCCGGCCACCGGCCACTTCGGCCCGGTCGACCAGTCGCGGGAGTCGACTCCCCAACCCGCGACGGTCTGACCACGGGTTCACCGGCGGCGTGCCCCCTCGCGCCGCCGGTGAACCGCCCCGCGGATGCCACCTCCAGCCACCGCCGCCTGGAGGTGGCATCCGCCGTACCCACCCAAGGAGCGCTGTGCACGTGCAAACCGGCCGCCTCACCCCGGCGCTGATGGGCGGCGCCCTCGTGCTGTTCGCGGCGGCGCTGATGATCCTGTCCGAACGGGCGCAGCCACCCCCGCTGGGCGAGCCCGTGACGATCGTCGGGCCGCCGTCCGGCGTGGCGACCACGCTGACGCCGCCCAGCACCGGCCCCACCGACCCGAGCGACCCGACCAAGGCCACTGGGGTGTGGTCGGCGTCGCCGACCACACCCCGCGAGCAGGCCGAGAGCGTCCAGGTCACCGAAAAGCGAGTCACGACAGCGCGACCGGTCCCCGTGGCGACGACCACGGCGGCCCCCGCGCCGTTGACCACCCAGGCGCCCGCGGCGGACCCCGCCGCCCGGGCGCCGCTGCCCACCCGGACCCCGACCTCCACCGCCGACTGCGACGACGACTGCGAATCCGACGATGACGACGACTGACGCCGCCGCCCACCAGCCGCGGGTTCGGGCCTGGAAATCACGGCGGCTGAGCATCCTGGGCTGGATGCTCCTGCTCACCGGGCTCACCCTGGCCCTCACGATCACGGCCACCGCGGTCGTGCTGACCACGCAGCTGCGGGAGCGCATGGACGAGCGGCTCGCCGAGGAGGTCAGCGAGTTCCGCTCCACGATCCACAGCCACGCCGAGCTCGCAGGCGAGCGCGGCATCGACGTGGCCGAACTGCTCGACCTCGCGCTGCGCGCGATCCGGCCCGACGACGAGCAGGCGTTCCTCGCCCTGGTCGACGGCAAGCCGCTGCGCGGCGACGCGGTCGGGGCGGCGGCCGAACTCGCCCGCGATCCCGCCCTGCTGGCCATGCTGTCCGCCGCGACCACCCCCGCCTACGGCGACACCGTCACCGCGGCCGGGCGCGTCCGCTACGCGGTCGTGCCCGTCACCAACCCGCCCGACCCCGCCCGGGGGACGTTCGTGATCGCCACCTTCCCCGACGAGGAAGCCGACGAGATCGAGCACGCCATCGTCACCGACGCGATCGTCGGCGCGGGCGCGCTGCTGCTCGCCGCCGGGGTGGGCTGGCTGTTCGCGGGCCGCCTGCTCGCCCCGCTGCGCGTGCTGCGCGACACCGCGAGGTCCATCAGCGAGTCCGACCTCACCCGCCGGATCGAGGTGACCGGGCACCACGAGATGGCCGATCTCGCCGCCACCTTCAACGCCATGCTGAACCGGTTGGAGGAGGCTTTCGCCACCCAGCGGCAGTTCGTGGACGACGCCAGCCACGAGCTGCGCACCCCCATCACGATCATCCGCACCAACCTCGAACTGCTCGGCGACGACCCGGCGGAGCGCAGGCAGACCATCGCGCTGGTCACCGACGAGCTGGACCGGATGAGCCGGATCGTGGGCGACCTGCTCACCCTCGCCACCACCCGCCGACCGGACTTCCTGCACCCCGCCGCGGTCGAGCTGACCACGTTCGTCGAGGACGTCTACGCCAAGGCGGGCGCGCTCGCGCCGCGCGACTGGATTCTCGAACGGCCGAGGGACACCACGCCCACGCTGCTGCACGCCGACCGGCAGCGGCTGGACCAGGCGGTGATCCAGCTCGCGCAGAACGCGACCCAGCACACCGACGACGGCGACCCGATCTGGATCGGCTGGGACACCGGCGACGGCCTGGCCCGGGTCTGGGTGCGCGACAGCGGCCCGGGCATCCCGGCCGACCAGCAGGCGCACATCTTCGAGCGGTTCGGCCGGGCCACGCCGCGGCGCCGGTCCGGCGGGGCCGGGCTGGGCCTGGCGATCGTCAAGGCCATCGCCGAGGCCCACCACGGGCGGGTCCGCCTCGACAGCCGCCCCGGCCACGGCTCGGTGTTCACCCTCGAACTGCCCACCGCGAAGCAGCCCGCCCCGACCCCGGAGCTGACCAGTGCCTGACATCCTCATCGCCGAGGACGAGGACCGCATCGCCGCCATCATCGAGCGCGGCCTGCGCGCCAACGGATTCGGCGCCACCGTCGTCGCCGACGGCCACGCCGCGTACCGGCAGGCGCTCTCCGGCGACCACGATTTGCTGCTGTTGGACATCGGGCTGCCCGGCATGGACGGCTTCGCGGTCCTGCGCGAACTCCGCAGGCAGCACTGCGCGATCCCGGTCATCATCCTCACCGCCCGCGGCGGGGAGGAGGACACCGTCGCCGGGCTCGACGCGGGCGCGGACGACTACCTGAGCAAGCCGTTCCGGTTCGCCGAGCTGCTGGCCCGCATCCGTCGTCGGCTGCGTGACGACGAGCGCTCGGACCCGCACCGGCTGCGGTGCGGGCCGATCGTCCTCGACCTGTACGCGCGGGTGATCGAAGTGGACGGCCACGCCGTGGAGCTGACCGCCCGGGAGTTCACCCTGGCTGAGACGTTCTTTCGCAGCGGCGGCCAAGTGCTTTCCCGCGAGCACCTGTTGGCCACGGTGTGGGGCCCCGATTTCGACGGCGACTCCAACATTGTCGACGTCTATGTGCGCTATCTGCGCCGCAAAGTCGGCGCCACCTGGATCAGCACCGTCCGCGGCCGCGGCTACCGGCTCACCGATTTGCCCACGAGCACCCCGTGAACGCTGTCGCGCGGCGCCGGAGCCGGTTCGCCGAATAACCGGGCGGCCGAAGGGGCGGGGGTGCCGTCCGTTGGGGCAGAGGCCAGGGAACGGGCTCCCGGGTGCGGCGGGCTGTGGTCCGCTGGTGCGCGGGAATCGACCCGACGGGAGGCAGATCGACAATGACGAGCACCGTTTACGAAGCGAATCTGAAAGCGCACGTGACCACCGACGACAGCGGCCGGGTGCGCCATATCCGGCACGGCCAGGAGCGGCGGATCGCCGAGGACAACGCGCCTCGGCTGGCCGCTGGCCGGTATCTGGACGAGATGGCCGACGCGCTGAGCATTCCCCGGGAGCGGCTGCGGAATCTGGACCGGGGCGCGCAGAACCTGCTGCCGGTCCAGCAGGGAATCGAATACCGGCTCGATGAGGAGAGACAGCGGTCAGGGTCCACTGTGGTCAGTTACTGTCAGACCTATTTCGACATTCCGGTGTGGCGGCGCGGGTTGACCGTGAAGGTCGAGCACGGGCCGACCCGGGTTGTGGCCGTCAGCGACAACACCGAGGACGACCTGGACGGGGAACTGCCCGCGCAAGAGGCGATCGAGCGCTACCAGAAGCTGTTCCCCGCCACGCCCGTCCGTGGGGCGGCGCCGCCACCCGGGGACGACTCCGCGCCGTTCGTGCGGTCTCTGCTGGGAGTCGACGCGCCCGCCGAGCGCGGCGACCGGACCGGGTTGATGAGCGGGAAGTTCGTTGTCTACAAGTACATCGCGGACCAGCGGTTCGCGGGTCAGCCCACCCGGGGCGACGGAGGGTCGATGGAGGAAGGCGACGCGCCGGTCCTCGACCTTCCCCCGGTGGCGGAAGGGATTCAGGAGGGCCGCGCCTACCTTGTCGCCGAGTTGGTCTTCCGGTACGACCTGCCCGACCACGGCCACCTGGTGTGGCTCGCGCTGGTGGAGCCGGAGACCGGTTCGGTGCTGTACCTGGAATGCCTGACCTGCGGCGTGAGCGGGCTGGTGTTCCGGCAGGACCCCAACGTCGGCTCGGGAAACCTCATGGTCACCTCCGCGGACGGGAACACGGTCCTCGACGACCACGACTCCCTGGAGGTGCTCAACGATCTGGACGCGCCGGTCGGGAACACCCAGAACCTCAGCGGAACCTACGTCGTCATCCAGAACGTCGAGAGTCCCGCCATCGCCTCGCCGACCAGACCGGCGGGCCAGAACTTCGACACATTCCAGCCGCGCACCAACGACTTCGCCGCGGTCAACGCGTACTACCACCAGACCGAGCTGTTCCGGTACATCGAGGACCTCGGCTTCCCGATCGCCTCCTACTTCGACGGGACCGACTTTCCCATCCCGATGGACCACCGCGGCCTCGGCGCCGCCGAGGCGGAGACCATCAACGCGCACTGGGTGCCCAACGGCGCGGGCGGCACCGGACACATGTGCTACGGCCTGTGCGACGTCACCAACCTCGCCGAACCCCTCGGCCGGGCCGTCGACCCCTGGGTGCACTGGCACGAGATGGCCGGACACGGCTCGCTCGGCGACCACGTCGGCTCCGGCAAGCTCGGGTTCTCGCACAGCGCGGGCGACGGTCTCGCCGCCATCCGCCAGGACCCGGAGTCCGCCCTGCGTGCGGTTCCCGAGCGGTTCCGCTACGCCCCGTTCCGCCCGTTCAAGGAGGAGCGGCGCTTCGACCGGGCCGTGCCGACCTGGGCCTGGGGCGGCCCGAACGACCTGGGGCAGGTGGGGTACAACGCCGAGCAGATCTTGGCCACCTGCCACTTCCGGCTCTACCGGTCCCTGGGCGGCGACCACACCAGCCTGGGCCGCCGCAAGTTCGCCGCCCGCGCGGCGATCTACCTCATCCTGCGCACGACCGAGAACCTGACCGCCGCCACCAACCCCAGCAACTTCGACCCGGTGACCATGACCAACGTCCCCGGCCGGGGGGCGCAGCTGTGGTGCGAGGAATTGCAGGACGCCGACCTGCAGAACTGGACCTCCGAAGGCCTTTCCGGTGGCGCGTACAACAAGGTGGCCCGCTGGGCGTTCGAGAAGCAGGGCAGCTACGGCGGCGCCGCCCCCGAGGTCGACGTGCACATCGACGACGGCCGCGCGGGCGAATACCAGTTCCAGGCCGTGCACTGGCACAACCAGTCCATGTGGAACCGCACCAGCCCGGACGGCCTCCCCGGGCACCAGAACGCGGTGGCCGGGGCGACGAACTTCATGTACGTCAAGGTGAAGAACCGGGGCACGGCCGCGTCCGGCGAGGTCGTCGTCAAGGGTTTCCACTGCCTGCCCGGCGCCGGGCTCACCTGGCCCACGGACTTCACCCCGATGGGCCCGGCCGCGGGGCTCACGGTCGACAGCATCGACCCGGGCAACGCGGAGGAAGTCGTCCTCGGCCCGTTCGAGTGGACCCCGAACGAGAACGTCTTCGGCCACGACTGCACCCTCATGATCGCCTCGACGGACGGCGACCCCAGCAACGTCGACCACTTCACCGGCAACGAGACCATCGAGGAGTGGCGGCTGGTCCCGCACGACAACAACGTGGGCCAGCGCAACGTGGTCATCGTCCCCGGCGGCGGAGGAGGCGAGTCCCTGATCGCCGCTCTCGACGGCGCGGTGTTCGTCGCGGGCAACAGCCGCCCCAAGCCCGCCACGCTCCAGATCCGGGTCCAGCTCCCCGACCTGCTCAAGCGCAAGGGCTGGCGCCTCGACGTCCCCGAGTCCGCCGACCTGCGCCTGCGCCCCGGCGAGAAGCGCACCCTGCGCCTGCGCCTGGCCGCGGGCGAGGACTTCACCGCGGACGAGGTCGCCAAGAGCCGGGGCCGCGACATCCAGGTCCACCTTGAGGCCGACGGGATTCCGCTCGGCGGCATGACCTACCGGATCGACCCCGATCTCCAGAAGCCTTCTGGCGGGCAAGAGCAGGAGGTCGAGTAGGACCCGGCCGCCGCACTCCGATTCCGCGAGCACGGAATCGGAGTGCGGCGGCTTTGTCACCATTCCCACAGAATCGCGGTTGGCGGACACTGGTTTCACGCACGCCGACACCGCCGCTTGACCAGGTCAAATGGACTTCCTACCGTTCCCAGGTAGTCGGCCACTGTCGGATGCGGCCGTCCTGGGAACAGGGGTCCGCCGTGTCGGGAGTTCGTCGGCGTCTGCTCGGAGCGCTGCTTGCCGCGGCCACCGTCGCGGGCGGGATCGTGGTGGGGGTCGGCTCGCCGGTCGCGGGGGCGGCGGAGGCGCCGGGGACGGTGGTCGGGACGGTGCCGTTGGACGCGGGGCGGCTTCCGGCGGACGCGGCCAGCGGGTACCAGGTGCGTTACGCGTCCACGGGGATCGGTGGGGCGCCGACCACGGTGAGCGGGTTGGTTTACCTGCCCAAGGGCGTCGCGCCCGCCGGTGGCTGGCCGGTGCTGTCGTGGGCGCACGGCACCAGCGGACTCGGGGACGGGTGCGCGCCGTCGGTGGTCGGACCGTACCGGATCGGCCATCTGTCGAAGTGGCTCGCCGCGGGGTACGCCGTCGTCGCCTCCGACTACGCCGGGCTGGGGACGCCGGGGGAGCACCCGTATCTCGACGGGCGGGTCGCGGCGCACGGGGTGATCGATATCGTGCGGGCGGCGCGGGCGGCCACGCCGGGGCTGTCGCCGCGCTGGCTGGTGGCGGGGGAGTCCCAGGGTGGGCACGCGGCGCTGTTCGCCGCGAACGCCGCGACCCGGTACGCGCCGGAGCTGGACTTCCGCGGCGCGGTCGCCTACGGCGCGCCGTCGAACCTGAGCTACTTCGTCTCGCTGATCGGGCCGTCGTTCCCGCCGTCGCTTGTCGATCTGGGCACGAAGACGATGCTGGCCTACGTCTTCGCCGGGTTCGACGTCGCGCGCCCGGACTTCGGTTTCGACGCCTACCTGACCCCGCTCGGCAAGGAGGTCGTCGCCGACGCGCGCAGACTCTGCAACGCGGACATGGCCGCGCGGATGTCGAACGTGGGTTTGGGCGAGATGTTCACCAAGGACCTGGGCGACCCGTTCCGGCAGGCGTGGGGCTCGGTGTTCGACGTGCCGGTGACCGGCTACGACCGGCCGCTGTTCATCGCCCAGGGCACGAACGACGCCACCGTGCCGCCGTTCACGGCTGAGCGGCTCGCCAGCGACCTCGCCGCGAACAACCAGCCGCACACCTACAAGACCTACCCCACCGACCACACCGGCACCACGGACGCCGCGTTGCCCGACGCGCTCGCGTTCGCCAAGGGCGTGTTCGACGGGGTCGCTCCGGGACCCGGCGCGCCGGGGACGGTGGTCGGGACGACGCCGCTGGCGGCGGGGCGGCTGCCGGCGGACGCGGCCAGCGGGTACCAGGTGCGTTACGCGTCGACGGGGATCGGCGGGGCGGCGACCACGGTGAGCGGGTTGGTTTACCTGCCCAAGGGCTCCCCACCCGCCGGTGGCTGGCCGGTGCTGTCGTGGGCGCATGGCACGCATGGGCTCGGCGACTCGTGCGCGCCGTCGGTGACCGGGGCGGACCGGATCTCGTATCTGTCGAAGTGGCTTGCCGCGGGGTACGCGGTCGTCGCCTCCGATTACGCCGGGTTGGGGACGCCGGGGGAGCACCCGTACCTCGATGGGCGGGTCGCGGCGCACGGTGTGATCGACATTGTGCGGGCGGCGCGGGCGGTCACGCCGGGGCTGTCGCCGCGCTGGCTGGTGGCGGGGCAGTCGCAGGGTGGGCACGCGGCGTTGTTCACCGCGAACGCCGCGACCCGGTACGCGCCGGAGCTGGACTTCCGCGGGGCCGTCGCGCACGGCGCGCCGTCGAACCTGGCGGACTTCGTCGCCCTGATCGGGCCGACGTTCCCGCCGTCGCTGGTCGACCTGGACACGAAGACGCTGCTGGCCTACATCTTCGCCGGGTTCGACGTCGCGCGCCCGGACTTCGGCTTCGACGCCTACCTGACCCCGCTCGGCAAGGAGGTCGTCGCCGACGCGCGCAATCTCTGCTACTACGAGATGGCCGCGCGGATGTCCTCGGTGAACCTCGGCGACATGTTCACCAAGGACCTGGGGGAGCCGTTCCGACAGGCGTGGGGCTCGGTGTTCGACGTGCCGGTGACCGGCTACGACCGGCCGCTGTTCATCGCCCAGGGCAAGGACGACAGCACCGTGGCGCCGTTCCTGACCGACAAGCTCGTCGGCGCACTCGCCGCGAACAACCAGCCGCACACCTACAAGACCTACCCCAGCGACCACACCGGCACCCCGGACGTCGCCCTGCCCGACGCGCTCGCGTTCGCCAAGGGCCTCTTCGCCGACATCGCCGACACCACCCCGCCCTCGGGTGTGACGGCCGCGGCCGATCGCGCGCCCGATGCCGGGGGCTGGTTCAACAAGCCGTTCACCGCCACCTGGTCCGGCACGGACCCCAGTGGCATCGCCGAGTGCACCAAGGCCGCGTACTCCGGCCCGGACACCGCCACCGGATCGCTCACCGGCACGTGCACCGACAAGGCGGGCAACGTCAGCGCTCCGGCGCCGTTCGCGTTCCGCTACGACGCCACCCCGCCCACGGCGACGGTCACCGCCCCCGCCGGACTGATCCGCGCCGGGACGGAACTCGGCGGCACGGCCGCGGACTCCTTGTCCGGCGCGGCCGAGGTGACCGTGACGGCGGTCAACTTCTTCACCGGCCAGCGCATCACCCGCGCCGCGACCTGCGCCGCCGCGGGCTGCGCGACCTGGCGCGTGTCGACCACCGGCCTGCACGGCTTCTACACCGTCACCGCGACCCCGCGCGACGCCGCGGGCAACACCGGACCGGCCAGCCCCGGGGCGTTCACGATCATCCTGTGACCGCCCCGGGGACGCGGGCTACTTCTTGCAGTTCGCGAAGTAGTACTTGGTGAGCTTGTCGGTGGCCGCGGTCAGGTCGGCGACATCGCCGAACGCCCGGGTGTCGCCCAGCGTCGCGTTGTCGGCGAGCGGTTCGAGGGCGGCCTTGAGCTTGGTGGCGTAGGTCTTCTTGGCGGTCCACGCCTCGGCGATCTCCGCCGGGGGCTCGATGTCGCCCATGACCTTGAGCGCCGCCTCCACCTCGGGCAGGACGTCGGACTTGGGCAGCCAGACCTGGAACTGGCTGAACGACGCGCCGCTGCCGCCGTTGGCCTTGAACTCGTCGCAGAAGCCCAGCCCCGCCGAGGCGGGCTTGCCCGTCTCGCTCTGCGCCTGCTGGCCCGCCGGTGTCGTCGCCGCCGGACTCCCACTCTCGGCGCCGCCGCCGCACGCCGCCAGGGCGAGCGCGCACGCCCCCGCCGCCACCACGTGTCCGAACCTGATCACGTTTCCTCCCTCGCTGTAGGACGCCCACACGCTAGGCCATCCGCCGGATCGCCCCGGGCAGGTTCACGGGATTGGTCGTCCGGATGACAGTGAGATGACAGTGGGATGAGTGCGCGGGCTGCCATTCTCGCTCGGGTTTCTGGGGCGAGGGAAAGGCACACCGTGACACTGCTCCGACGTGCGAGCGCGGCCGCTGTGGGGTTCGCGCTGGTGGCGACGACGATCGTGGTCTCCCGGGACATGCCGACCGAGGTGCCAGCGCCGCCGCCGGTGGCCGAGGCCGAGGACACCGCCGCGGCGATCGCCGCGGCCACGCGGCAGGGGACGCCGGTGGTGGTCGCGAACCTGACCACCCAAGAGCGGCTGGTGCGCGCCCAGCCGACCGGGGCGCTGGTGGCCGAGGTCGCCGCGGCGCCGGTGCGGGTGCGCCGGGCCCAGGGGTGGGTCTCGGTCGACCCGACCCTGGAGCGGCGGGCCGACGGGTCTGTCGGGCCGGTGGCCGCGGCCGCGGAGATCGCCTTCTCCGGCGGCGGCGACGGGCCGATGGTCCGCTACGGGACGCCGGGCCGGATGATCGCCCTGACCTGGCCGGGGACGCTGCCCGCGCCGCGCCTGTCCGGCGCGGCGGCCACCTACGAGCAGGTCCTGCCGGGGGTGGACCTCGTCCTGCTGGCCGAGCGGGACGGGTTCGCCCAGCACCTCGTGGTGCGCGAGCGCGGGGCCGCGGTCGACCGGGTGGCGCTCGGGATGCGCGCCGAGGGCGTGGCGTTCGGGACCACCGCGGACGGCGGGCTGGTGGCGACCGACCCCGATGGCCGGGCGCTGTTCGGGTCGCCGCCCGCCGAGATGTGGGACGCCGCCGGAAGGCGGGCGCCGGTGGTGACCACTGTGGACGGTTCCGTGCTCACCCTCGCGCCGGACGCCGGGCTGCTGCGCGACGGCGCGTACCCGGTGACCATCGACCCGAACCCGCACACCTTCGGCAAGTCCGCGTGGACCAAGGCGTTCTCCGGCACCGGAAGCGGCAGCGGCCACTGGAACGGCGCGAACGACGTCGAGGCCAACGGCCAGAACTGGGCCAAGGTCGGCTACTGCGGGTTCAGCGGCTGCAACGGCATCGGCACCGCCCGGTCGTACTTCCAGTTCGACACCGGGTTCCTCGCGGGCAAGGAGCTCATTCGGGCGTCGCTGGACGCGGGCGTCGCGCACGGCCCCAAGTGCGTCACCAACAACCACGTGCTCTACCGCGCCACCAGCCAGATCCACCCGGATACCAACTGGCACAACGCGCCAGCGGGCCTGCACGTGCAGACCGTGCCGGTGAAGTCGAACTACACCGGCTGCACCGGCTACCAGCCGGTCGGCTTCGACGTCTCGCACCCGAACGCGATCGTCGCTGGCGGCGTCTCCACCTACTGGATTCAGGCCGAGCAGGAGCAGAACTCCGACGCGTGGCGCCGCTACGACCCCGCCTCCGTGGTGATCCGGGTCGAGTACAACACCCGGCCGAACGCGCCGAGCGACCTGAGCGCGGACCCGCTGTTCGCCCCGCCGTGCAAGTGGTGCGACGGAAAGACCTACGTGGGCAACCAGACGGTGCGGCTCATCGCGCGACTGTCCGACCCGGACGGCAACCAGGTGCGGCCGGTGTGGCAGGTGCAAGGCGAGCAGCGGATCGGCGAGCCGCAGATTTCCGGGTCCCTGTTCAGCACCGACGTCGACCTGAGCCAGCGCGACGGGCAGACCGTGACGTGGAGCGTGCTGGGCAGGGACGACCACGACGGCCCGGCCGCGCAGGGGACCGCCTTCGTCGTGGACCGGGTGGGCGTCGCCGCGGCGCCGCTGGTCGAGAGCGGGCTGTACGCCGACGACGGCCGGTGGCACGGCGGCGTCGGCGTCGCGGGCGAGTTCACCTTCCGCGCCAATGGGACGGGCGACATCGACCACTACCTGTATGGCTGGCAGGACCCGCCCTCGACCAGGGTGGACGCCGCCGCGCTCGGCGGCGACGCGGTCGTGCTCAGCGCCCCGCCCGGCGACGGGCCAAGGACCCTGTACGTGCGCGCCGTCGACCGCGCCGGGCACCGGAGCCCGGTGACCACGCACCGCACCTACGTCCGCGCGGGCAACGGGCCGGTGGGCCAGTGGTCCCTCGACGGCGACGTGCGCGACACCGCCCACCTCGGCGACCGGCACGGCGAACTGCGCGGCGGCGCGGTGTTCACCTCGGGCGCGGTGGGCCAGGCGGTCGCGCTCGACGGCGTGGACGACCACGTGGTCGCGCCGCGGGCGGTGCGCACCGACGCGGGCTTCTCGGTGTCGACGTGGGTGCGGCTCGACCAGGCGCCCGCGGTCGGCCAGTCGAGCACGGCGCTGTCGCAGAACGGCGCGGTCAACGCCGGGTTCATCCTGGGCTACCGGCGGCTGGAGACGCGCGCGGTGTGGGAGCTGTACCTGCCGGGCGCGGACGCGACGCCGCATCCGGGCGATGTCGCCGCGCACAGCGACGTGACGGCCGAGACCGGGGTGTGGACGCACTTGGCCGCGGTGTCGGACCCGGCCGCCGATCGCGTGCGGCTCTACGTCAACGGGGTGCTCGCCGCGACGGCGCCGCGGGCGGTCGCCTTCGACGCCGCGGGCGACCTCGTGCTCGGCCGGTCCCGCTGGGAAGGCGCGGACGGCAGGCACTTCAAGGGCGCGGTGGACGAGGTCAAGGTGTTCGACCGGGTGCTGTCCGACACCGAGGTCCGGGCCGCGATGAGCCAGGACAACGTGCGCGCCGGGCAGTGGAAGTTCGACGAGGCCGAGGGCGCGACCGCGGCCAACGCGGTGACCGGCGGCGAGGCGCTGGTGCTCGGCGCGGGCGCGGGCCGCACCGACAAGGGCGCCGTGCGCGGCGCGCTCACCCTCGACGGCGTCTCCGGCGCGGCGACCTCGACCGGCCCGGCGTTGCGCACGGACAACAGCTTCAGCGCGACCGCGTACGTCAGGCTCGACCGCGCCGGGACCGCGTGCACGGCGGTCTCCCAGGACGGCGGCACGTCCAGCGGCTTCACCCTCGGGCAGCGCGACGGCCGGTGGGTGTTCGCCCTGACCGCGGGCGACGGCAACGCCACCCCGAACGCCACCGCGCAGAGCGCCCCGAGCAGCGTGCGGACCGGTGAGTGGACGCACCTGACCGGGGTGTGGAACGCGGGGACGCGGACGGCGTCGCTCTACGTCGACGGCGTGCTCGCCGCGACCGCGACCGGCGCGGGCCAGTCGTGGTCCGCGGGCGGCCGGGTCGCCGTCGGCCGGGCCTTCGCGGCGGGCGCGCCCGCCGAGCACTGGCCGGGCGCGGTGGACGAGGTCCGGCTCTACGGCCGGACCCTGGACGCGGGCGAGATCGAGGGCATCCTCGGGCACGACGACGTGGCGGGCGGCGAGTGGGCGCTCGACGGCGACGCCGCGGACACCTCCGGCCGCGACCGGCACGGCACGCTCGCGGGCGACCCCGGGTGGACCGGCGGCCAGAGCGCCTACCCCGCGCCCGCCGACCTGGCCGTGCACCTCGACGGCGTGGACGACCATGTCAGCGCCGCGCACACCGTCGACACCGACCGGGCGTTCACGCTGACCGCGTGGGCGCGGCTGGACCGGAC
This sequence comes from Actinokineospora sp. NPDC051303, assembly GCF_055586285.1. NCBI lineage: Bacteria > Bacillati > Actinomycetota > Actinomycetes > Pseudonocardiales > Pseudonocardiaceae > Actinokineospora > Actinokineospora sp. NPDC051303. The sequence goes on along the minus strand of NZ_JBVJIN010000012.1, from coordinate 126,389 downwards.
CGGCGGTGAGCCGACCGTGCTGTCCCAGGACGGCTCCCGGCTCAGCGCGGCGCGGCTGCACGTGACCGCGGACGGCCGGTGGGCGTTCTCCGCGCCCCGGTCGGACACCGACGGCGCGACGGTGGACCGCGTGGTCGGCGGCCTGGCCGCGGTCGGCGCGTGGACGCACCTGGCGGGCGTGTTCGACGGCACGACGCTGCACCTGTACGTCAACGGCACGCAGGCGGGCAGCGCGGCCCACCCGCAGGCGGTCAACCCGGCGGGCGGGATCGAGATCGGCCGGGGCAGGCGGGCGGGCGCGGCAGCGGACTACTTCCCCGGCGCGGTGGACGACGCGGCGGGCTACCGCAGGCGGCTGTTCGCCGCCGAGGTCCGCGCCCTGGCGGGCCGGGACCTGACCCTGGCGCACCACTGGCGGCTGGACGAGAGCGCCGGGAGCAGCGCCACCGACAACGTGGGGACCCGGCCGGTCGCCCTGTCCGGCGGGGCCGGGTTCGGCCCCGGCCGCGCGGGCAACGCGGCGGCCTTCGACGGCGTGGACGACGCCGGGTCGACCACCGGTCTTGACCTGCGCACCGACGCCAGCTTCACGGTCACCGCGTGGGTGCGGCTGCGGACGAAGTGCCTGCCGGAGACGACCCCGGTGTGCAGGCAGGACGCGGTGAGCCTGGACGGCGTCACCAGCAGCAAGTTCCGCCTCGGGCACGTGGCCGACGACGGCCAGCACAGCTTCGGCAAGTGGGTGTTCGAGATGCCCGAGCAGTCGATGCCGGACTCGCCGCTGACCCGGGCCGCGGTGGCCGCCGAGCCAGCCGACGAGGACCAGTGGACGCACTTGGCGGGCGTGTACGACGCGCCGTCGCGGGCGATCTTCCTCTACGTCAACGGCGAGCGCGTCGGCGAGGGCGTGCTGCACGACCCGTGGCACGTCGACAAGCCGCTGCGCGTGGGCCGCGGCCAGCAGGACGGGCAGCCCGCGAACCACTGGACCGGCTCGGTGGACGACGTGCGCGTGCACACCGGCGTCCTGGACCGGGACCGGGTGCGGACGCTGGTGAAGTCCTACGCGGCCGAGGCGCCGCCCGCCGCGCTGCCGACGGCGGACTCCGGGCACTGGCGGTTCGACACGAGCCTGGCCGACGACAGCGCGCGCAAGCAGACCGCGACGGCCACCGGCGCGGTGTCCTGGACCGGTGGCCGCGCGGGCCAGACGCTGTGGCTCGACGGGACCGGCGCGCACGCGCAGACCTCCGGCCCGGCGCTGGACACCTCGCGGGCGTTCACGGCCTCCGCGTGGGTCTACCTCGACAACGCCGCCACTGACCGGATCGCGCTGAGCCAGGACGGCAACCGGGCGGGCGCGTTCGCCGTGGGCTACCAGGCCGCGAGCAAGCGGTGGGCTGTGGTGGTCCCGGAGACCGACACCGACAACCCGGTCACCACCGCGGTCCTCTCGGCCGACGCCGCGTCCGTGCACGAGTGGACGCACTTGGCGGTCAGCTACGACCCGGTGCTGCGCCAGGTCCGGCTCTACGTCAACGGGATGCTGTCCGTGGCGCGGGTCGGGGTGCGGGTGCCCGCGTCCACCGGCCCGGTGGCGTTCGGGCGCGGCAAGTTCAACGGCGTGGGCGTCGGCGGATTCTCCGGCGGCGTGGACGACGTGCGCCTGTACTCGCGGACGCTGAACGCGGGCGAGGTCCGCAAGGTCCACGACGACATGCCCGCGCCGCTGTACAACACCTGGCGGTTCAACGACAGCACCGCCCGTGACTACGGCTGGCGGCACAACGACGCGACGACCAACGCGGCTTTCGGCCCGGGCGTCAACGGCAAGGGCCTGCGGTTGGACGGGGTGGACGACGCGGCGGCGACCACGGCGCCCGGCATCGCGGCGCGAGACAGCTTCACCGTGTCCGCGTGGGTGAAGCTGGACCGCACGGACCGCGTGCAGACCGTCGTCGGCCAGGACGGCACCCGGGCGAGCGGGGTGGTGTTGCAGTACCGGTCCGCGTCGCAGCGGTGGGCGTTCGGCGGGTCCGTGCAGGACGCGGACGGCGCGGAGCTGGTCTACGCCTCGTCAAGCGCGCCCGCCCAGGCCGGGCGCTGGACGCACGTCGCGGGCGTCTACGACTACCCCGCGCGCCAGGTGCGCCTCTACGTCGACGGCGCTCTCGCGGGTTCCCGCGACGACGTGGGCCTTTGGGTCGCGGACGGGCCGCTGACCATGGGCCGGGGCAAGCGGGACGGCCTCCCCGCGGACTTCCTCGCGGGCTCGCTGGACGAGGTGCGGGTGGACCTCGGCGCGGTCGCCGACGCCGAGATCGCGGCGCGGGCGAAGTGGGCGGCGCCATCGGCGGGGCAGCTCGCCCGGTTCGCCAACGACGCGGGCGACCGCTACACCGGGTCGGCCGAGCTGCCCCCGCGCGCCGGGTACCGGTTCGAGGCGGTCCTGGGCCAGCTTCCGCCCGCCAGCGCCGAGGGCACCATCCCGCTGTACTCGTGCCTGTTCGGCGCGGACATCTTCACCACGACCGACCCCGGCTGTGAGGGGCAGGTCGCGCTGGGCGAGGTGGCGCGGGTCTACGCGCAGCCGCCCCCGTCCGGGGTGAGTGTGGCGGTGCAGCGGTGCAACACCGGCCCGGACCACTTCGAGTCGCTGCGGCCGGACTGCGAGGGCGCGCCGCGGGAGCACACCTTGGGCTACGTCTCCGCCTACGCGGCGCTGACGCGGTCGGTGGACGCCAACGGCGACCACTGGGGCTCGGTCGACGGCACGCCAGCCGGATACCGGGTCGAGCACGACCTCGGCCTGGTCGCGCTGACCGAGGAGGCCGGAACGATCCCGCTGATGAGCTGCCTGGACGGGGTGGACCAGTTCCTGTCCACCGACCCGCAGTGCGAGCAGCGGACGGTGCTCGGGGTGACCGGGCGCCTGTGGACCAGCCCGCCCAGCGGGCCGCCGAGCAGGCCGCTTTACCGGTGCGTGGCCTGGGGCGACCACTTCCTGTCCACCGACGCGGCCTGTGAGGGCCACACCGTCGAGGGCCAGCTGGGCTATGTGCTCACCGTCGCCACGAGGTCGGCATGACCACCGGAATCCGCGTGAGAACCACTGGAGGAAAAGTGCGGGGACTCCTCGCCTGCGGGCTCACCGCCGCCGTGGCGGCCGCTCTCGTCGTCGCGCTGCCGCCGCTGACCGCGGCGGCGGAAGGCGGCCCGTCGGTGCCGTTGCCGGGGGTCGGCTCGACGCCGGTGACCCGGCAGGACATGGCGACCCGGGGCCCGGACCAGGCCACTTCCCAGGCGCTGCACGGCGACCAGACCGGTCCGGCCGCGCCAGCCGACGGCGCGGGCACGGCCGCCGCGACACCGCTGGAGCCGTCGGCGAGCTGGGATGTCGGGCTCAACGCGGGCGAGTTCACCTGGACCTACCCGATGCGCGTGCCGCCCGCTCCCGGCGGCACGGAGCCGAAGGTGGCCCTGTCGTACCGGTCGTCCCTTGTGGACGGTCGGACCAGCGCGACGAACAACCAGGCGTCCTGGGCCGGTGACGGCTGGAACCTGGAGGCCGGGTTCATCGAGCGCGCGTACCTGCCGTGCGTGGCCGACACCGACGGCGGGGTCGACCCGGGCCGGGTCGGCGACCTGTGCTGGCGCAGCGACAACGCCACCGCGTCCTACCCGGGCGGTGGCGGCCCATTGGTCAGGGATGACGCCACCGGAGTGTGGCGCCCGCGCGCGGACGACGGCTCGCGGGTGGAGCGGCTGACCGGCGCGGGCAACGGCGACCACGACGGCGAGCACTGGAAGATCACCACCGTCGACGGGACGCAGTACTTCTTCGGGTCGCGCCCGGAGTCGAAGTCGACCTGGACGGTCCCGGTGTTCGGCGACGACAGCGCCGAACCCTGCCACGGCGCCACGTTCGCCGCGTCGCACTGCGCGCAGGCGTGGCGGTGGAACCTGGACAAGGTGGTCGACCGCAACGGAAACATGACGCTGTACCAGTACCAGAGCGAGGCGAACTCCTACGGGCTCAACGTCAAGGACACCGCCGTCTCCTACATTCGCGGCGGCTGGCTGGCGGCGATCGAGTACGGCTTGCGGGAGGGCGCGGGCGGCCCGGCGGCGACCGGCCGGGTCGAGTTCACCGTGGCCGACCGGTGCGTGCCCGGCGGCGACTGCGTGGCGAGCAAGCGGGACAACTGGCCGGACGTGCCGTGGGACCAGTTCTGCGACACGGCCACCTGCGTGGACCGCTATGTGCCGTCGTTCTTCACCACCAAGCGGTTGGCGAAGGTGACCACGAAGGTCCGCCGCGGCACGGAGTTCACGCCGGTGGACTCCTGGACGTTGGAGCACCAGTTCCCCGATCCCGGCGACGGGGAGAAGGCCGCCCTGTGGCTGCGCTCGATCGTCCACACCGGACACGTCGGCGGCGACGCCGCGCTGCCGCCGGTGGTGTTCGAGGGCGAGCGCAAGCCCAACCGGGTCGCAGGCGGCGACGGCCTGCCCCGGCTGTGGCGCTACCGGATCAGCGGCGTGGTGTCCGAGGCGGGCGGGGTGCTCTCGGTCGCCTACGCGCCGGTCGAGTGCGCGCAGATCCCGGCCAAGCCGGAGGAGAACACCCAGCGCTGCTTCCCGGTCCGCTGGGCCAAGAAGGACTACGCCGAGCGCACGGACTGGTTCCACCGCTACGTCGTGGCCAGTGTGGTCCGCTCCGACCGGATCTCGGCCAACCCCGAGGAAGTGACCGGCTACGAGTACCTCGACGGCGCCGCCTGGCACTACGACACCTCCGAGTTCACCAAGCCCGACCGCAAAACCTGGAACGAGTACCGGGGATACGGGCGCGTCCGAGTCCACAAAGGACGAGCAGGCGACCCTTCCGGCCCGGTGACCGCGGTGGAAAGCCGGTTCTACCGGGGCATGGACGGCGACACGCTGCCCGACAACGGCAGGCGGACGGTGACAGTGACCGACTCGGAGAACACGGTCACCACCGACCACGACTGGCTCGCGGGCTTCCAGTACGAGTCCACCGTGCTCGACGGCGTGGGCGGACCTGCCGTGTCGAAGGAGATCACCACCCCGGTGTGGGCCGGGCCGACCGCGACCCGCGGCCAACACAAGGCATACCGGGTGCGCCAGGGCGCGACCGCGACGCACACCGCGCTGGCGGCGGGCGGCAGCCGGGTCGCCAGGACCGAGACCGCCTACGACGAACACGGCCTGCCCGAGCGCGTCAACGACCTCGGCGACGTCGCGACCGGGGCCGACGACCAGTGCACCCGGCTCGCCTACGCCCGCGACACGACCCGCTGGCTGATCGACTTCCCGTCGTCGGCCGAGACCGTGTCCGTGCGGTGCGAGACCACGCCGGTCTTCCCCGACCACGCCGTCTCCGGCGCCCGCACGGCCTACGACGGCGCCGCCTTCGGCGTGCCGCCCACCCGGGGCAACCCGACCAGGACCGAGGAGATCGAGGCCCGGCCCGCGTCCGGCCCGCAGTACGCGCCCGCGACGACGACCACCTACGACGCGCACGGCCGGGTCCTCGACTCCGCCGACGAACTCGGCCGGGTCACCACCGTCCGCTACACCCCGGAGACGGGCGGGCCGACCACGCAGACCGTGGTTGCCAACCCCGCCGCGCACGCGGTGACCACGCTGCTCGAACCCGCGTCCGGCGCGGTGGTGAAGTCCACCGACGCCAACCTCCGGGTCACCGAGCACGCCCACGACCCGCTCGGCCGCGTCGTGGAGACCTGGCTGCCCAACCGGACCCGGGCGCCCGGCGTCGGCGGCAACCACCGCCACCGGTACGTCATCCGCAAACGACGGCCCGAGTGTGGTGGCCACGTCCACGCTCACCGCGAACGAGGTCTACGCCACGACCACCGTCCTGCACGACGGCCTGCTGCGCGAGCGGCAGACCCAGCGCGCCGCGCACGGCGGCGGCAGGCTGATCACCGACGTGCGGTACGACTCGCAGGGCCGCCAGCACAAGGCCACCGCCCCGTACTTCAACGACGCCGTCCCCGACGAGTCGCTGTGGGTCGCCGAGGACGCCCAGGTCGCCGGGATGACGGTGACCGGGCACGACGGCGCGGGCCGCCCGGTCACCAGCGCGTTCGTCGGCGGCGCGGTCAACTGGGTCACCACCACCCAGCACGGCGGCGACCGGACCACTGTGGTCCCGCCGCAGGGCGGCACGACCCGGACCACCGTCACCGACGCGCGCGGGCGCACCACGGAGCTGAGCCTGCACCGGCCCGGCGGCCTCGACACCACCCGCTACACCTACGACACCGCGGGCAGGCTGGCCACCGTCACCGACCCGGCGGGCAGCCTCTGGCGGCGCGGGTACGACCTGCGCGGCAGGCTGGTGCGCGACGAGGACCCCGACCGCGGCGTCACCGTCTCCACCTACGACGCCGCGGGCCAGAAACTGACCAGCACCGACGCCCGGGGCGTCACGCTGACCTACGCCTACGACTCGCTGGGCCGCAAGCGCACCTTGCACCGGGACGCGGCCAAGCTCGCCGAGTGGACCTACGACACCGTGTTCAAGGGCAAGGGGCGCCCGGCCACCAGCACCCGCTTCGTCGGCGGGGGCGCCTACGTCACGAAGATCCTGGGCTACAGCCAGCTCTACCAGCCCTCCGGTGTCTCGGTCACGGTTCCCGAGGCGGAACTGGCGCTGGCGGGCACCTACAGCACCTATCCCACGTACAAGGTGGACGGCAGCCTGGCGAGCGTGGCCCTGCCCGCGGTCGGCGGGCTGGGCAAGGAAACCCTGGTGCACTCCTACGACGACCTGGGCAGTCCGACCAGGCTGTCCGGCGCCGCCGACTACGTGACCGCCGTCGACCACACCCGCTACGGCGAGCCGCAGCGGGTCGAGCTGGGCGTCAGCCCGAAGCGGGTGTGGCTGTCGCGGTACTACGACACCAACAGCAGGCGCACCACTCGGTCCATTGTGGACACAGAGACGGTCGACCCGATGCGCGCGGACGTGCGCTACACCCAGGACCCGGCGGGCAACTTCACCTCGGTCGCCGACGCGGACAACGGCGACACCCAGTGCTTCCGGCACGACGCGCTGCGACGGCTCACCGAGGCGTGGACCCCGTCGTCGGACTGCGCCGCCGCGCCGGGCGCGCTCGCCGGACCCGCGCCGTACCACCACTCCTACACCCACGACGCGGTCGGCAACCGGCTCACCGCCACCCAGCGCGGCACGGCGGGCGACACCGTCCGCACGTCCACTGTGGAGGGTGGGCACCGGCTTGGGTCGGTGCGCTCGGAGGGCCCGTCCGGCGTCACCACCGACGAGTTCGACTACGACGCGGCGGGCAACGTCACCGCCCGCACGGTCGGCGGCGCCGCGCAAACCCTCACCTGGGACGAGGAGAACCGCCTCGCCTCGGTGAGCGGGCCGGGCGGCCCCACCGAGTACGTCTACACCGCGGACGGCGACCGCCTGCTCCGCCGCGACCCGGCCGGGGTCACCCTGTATCTCGGTGAGCAGGAGGTGCGCCTGGACCGCTCGACCGGCGCGCTGTCGGGCACCCGGCACTACCGCCTCGCGGGCCAGCCCGTCGCGGTCCGCACCCAGGCGGGCCTGTCCTGGCTGGCGGTCGACCACCAGGGCACCCCCGAAGTGGCGGTCGACGCGGCCACCCTCGGCGTGACCCACCAGCGCCGCACCCCGTTCGGCGAGACCCGCGGCCCGGCGGCCACCCTCCCCGGCGAACGCGACTACGTCGGCGGCGTCCGCGACGCGGCCGCGGGCCTGATCACCCTCGGCGCCCGCCAGTACGACGCGGCCAACGGCCGGTTCCTGTCCGTGGACCCGATCATGGACCTGGCCGACCCCCAGCAGACCCACGGCTACACCTACGCCAACAACAGCCCGGTCACCTTCAGCGACCCCGACGGCCTCGCGCCGTGCGACTACAACGTCTGCCGGGGCGACCCGGGCTGGAGCGAGACCGGCCCGGTCCGCAACTCACGGGGCCAGTGCTTGCAGTACTGCGACAACAAGCACGACGGTCCCAAGCATGGGATGGGCAAGAAGCCGTTGGGCTACAAGCCCTGGACGCCGATGCGGCCGCCGACACCGAAAAGGCTGATCGCCACCGGCTACAACCACCTGCTCGCGGGAGCCAAGAAGGCGGCGGACTGGTTCGAGCGGGTGGTCGCGCCCGTCATCATGAAGACCCCGATTTTCCGCGGCTCCACCAGCCTCTGCCTGTCGGCGTCGGGGGGCGGCGACATCGACGCCAGGGTTCCGGTTCCGATGATGGTGGGCATGGAAGGCTGCATGTCCGTCGACCGGCGCGGCGTGACCTTCAACCAGGCGGGCAAGGGCGGTGTCCAACTCGGTCCTGGCTCGGGGGGAGAGATTGGAGTCAAGGTCAAACGGGACACCGATCTCGCCAGCGACGTCAACGACGGCACCGTGTTCTTCATCGAACGCGGACCGAAGCTGCGCCGGATCGACATCGAAGGGGGCGCCGAGTACAACCTGGACGAGGGTGGCAAGTGGTCCTTCGACGCCTCGGTCGGGATGAGCGCGGGCAAGGGGCACGGCTTCGGCGCGATGGGGATCTCGCACGGCGAGAACAGCGGTTACGTGTTCAGGTGGCGCGATCTGTGGCCGGAGCCGTTGTGCGTGGACTGCTGACCCCGCTCCCGCAGCAGGTCGCCCGCCCGGGGTCGGCTTCCGCGGCCAGTTCCGCGGCGTAGGCCCGCAGCAGGTCGTGGGTGCGGTACCGGTCGGGCGCGCATTCCTCCAGCAGGTGCGCCGCGACCAGCCTGCGGACCGCGCGGCGGGTGGCTGCTTCGGGCAGGCCCGCTTCCTCGGCCAGCACGGGGAAGCCGACCTCGGTCGTGGTGACCACGCCCAGCACCCGGAACACCGCGCGGGACTCGTCGTCCAGGCGGGTGTAGGAGCGGTCGAAGGTGGCCCGGATCGCGGTGTCCGGGTCGCCTTCGATGGCGAAGGCGGTCAGCCGCTCCGGGCCGCGCAGCTCGACCAGGCAGCGGCCGAGCGCGGGCTCGGGGTCGACAGCCAGGTGCGCGGCGACCAGCCGCAGCGCCAGCGGCAGGCCCGCGCAGAGCCGGACCAGTTCCTCGGTCTGCGTGGGGCAGGCGCCGCGCACTTGGTCGCCGAGCAGGCGCACCAGCAGGTCCTCGGCCTCGGCCGGGGCCAGCGCGGACACCAGCCGCCGCCGCGCCCCGTCCAGGGCGACCAGGCCGCGCAGCTCGTCGCGGCTGGTGACCAGCAGCGCCGAACCGGGCGCCCCGGCCAGCAGCGGGCGCACCGCCGCGGCGTCGGCGGCGTCATCGACCACGACGAGCACGCGCCGCCCGGCGAGGCGGGCGCGCAGCTCAGCGGAGCGGGCCTCGATGGTCGCGGGCAGGGTCGGCACGCCGATGGCCCGCAGCAGCTCGCCGAGCGCGGTCGACGGGGTGCATGGGGCGGCCCCGTGCGCGGCCAAGGGCACGAAGAGCTGCCCGTCGGGGAAGCGGTCGCGCACCCGGCGCGCGACGGTGACGGCCAGCGCGGTCTTGCCCGCGCCGGGCGGGCCGGTCAGCGCCACCAGCGGCACGCCATCGCCCGCGCTGAGCAGCCCGGTCACCTCATCGATCAGCTCGACCCGCCCGACGAAGTCCGCGACCGGCGGCGGCAGCTGGCAGATCGGCTCCCAGTCGCGCGGGGCCGCGTGCTCGCCGCGGACGAGCATCCGCTGGTGCAGTGCGGTGAGCTCGTCGCCTGGTCCGACCCCCAGTTCCTCGCGCAGCAGCGCGGAGACGTCGGCGTAGGCGCGCAACGCCTCGGCCCGCTGGCCCGCCGCGCACAGCGCGCGCAGCAGCAGCGCCCACAGCCGCTCCCGCAGCGGGTGCCGGGCCACCAGGTCGCGCAGTTCGGGCAGCACCTCCACGTGCCTGCCCAGCGACAGCTCGGCGGCCATCCGCCACTCCACGGCCTGCAACCACTCCGCGCGCAGCGTGGACGCCTCGGCCCGGACCACGTCGGACACCGCGTCGGCGACCGGGGCCCCGCGCCACAGCCCCAGCGCCCGGCGCAGCAGGTCCGCGGCGTGCGCCGGGTCGGCGCTGTCGCGGCTGCGGGCCACCAGGGCGCGGAACTCGCGCAGGTCGGTGCCGTTCGCGCCCAGGTCGAGCCGGTAGGAGTGGCCTTCGGCGCGCAGCACGGTCGGGTCGGGCAGCAGCCTGCGCAACCGCCCGACATAGGTGTGGATCGCCGCCCTGGGGTTGCGCGGCGGGTCGTTGGACCACACCTGCTCGGTGAGCTCGTCCACATGGGCGGGTCGCCCGTCGTGCAGTAACAGCGCGGCCAGCAGCACCCGCACCTTCGCCGGGGCCACCGGCGTCGGACCGTCCGCGGTGACGATCCTGATCGGACCAAGCAGGTTGATCCGCACATCCCCAGTCATGGCGACAGGGTGCCACAACCGGGCAAACCGCCCAGTGCGATCGGGATCACTTCCGGCACTCTGTTTTGAACGATTTTCGGATCTCGACGGCGGCGGGTCGGCCGGAAAATTGTCACTAATCAAAGAAACGATAGGCTCGGTGGAATGCTTTCCGGGCGTTTCCGAAAGGATCTTTTCCGGGCGGGCAAGGGATCTGTCACAATGAGCCCGCCACAACTCTGTTCCAGGTCACAAGGGCGTGCCCGGGTTGGCCAGGGCATTCTGTCAAGCATCGTTGAAAGGAGCCCTCTGTGCGAATCCGTCGCATTTATCAGGTGTTCGCCGTGGCAAGCGCGGTCACGCTCGCGGTCGCGGGCACCACCGTGGCCCACTCGTCGGTCTTCGCCGATGAGGCCGCCACCTCGGCCGCGTCGGCCTGTCCTTCGGTCGGTAAGAACTGGTCCGCGGCCGGGCCGTTCGCGGTGACCCAGGAGGCCAGCGGCGTCGGGCACACCGTCTTCCGGCCCACCGACCTCGGCCAGGGCTGTGGCAAGCACCCGGTGATCCTGTGGGGCAACGGCACCGGCGCGACCCCGAAGGCGTACGCGGGCCTGCTGCGGCACCTGGCCTCGCACGGCTTCATCGTGGCCGCCGCCGACACCACCCAGTCCGGCACGGGCCGGGAGATGCTCGCCGGACTGGACTACCTGGCCAGCCAGAACGCGCGGCCCGACAGTGTCTACGCGGGCAAGGTCGACCTCGACAAGGTCGGCGTGACCGGCCACTCGCAGGGCGGCGGCGGCGCGATCGTCGCGGGCGCGGACCCCAGGATCGACACCACGGTGCCCATCCAGCCCGGCCCGCAGGGCGCCATCGCCAAGCTCACCACCCCCATGTTCATTCTCGGCGGCCAGTTGGACCTCATCGTCGTCCCGTTCCTGCTGGTGATCCCCCGGTACAACAGCGCGGGCCACATTCCGGCGATCTACGGGGAAATGCGCGGCGCGTCCCATTTCGCGCCGGTCGGCGACGGCGGCCAGTTCCGCGGTCCGGTCACCGCGTGGTTCCGCTACCACCTGATGGGCGACGAGCAGGCCAGGGGCGACTTCTTCGGCCAGCAGTGCGGCAACTGCGCCGCGCCGATGTGGTCGAGTTTCCGGCGCAACGCCAAGGCCGCGCAGTTCTGAGCGCAGCTCAGCCCGTGAGGTAGCGGTCCCGGCAGGTGGAGCGGGCGATCTTGCCGCTGGAGGTGCGCGGCAGGGTGTCCGGCTCCACCAGCCGGACCTCGTGCGGGGCGATGCCGTGGCGGCGGGCGACCGCGGCCCGCACCGCCCCGGCGAGGTCGGCGAGGTCGATCGAGTCGGCCGGGACCGACCTGGTGCGCTCGGCGAGCACCACCACCCGCTCGCCCTCGGGCGAGGGCACCGAGAAGGCGACGGTGTTGCGCGGGCGGATCGCGGGGTGCGCCCGCTCGACGGTCTGCTCGATGTCCTGCGGGTAGTGGTTGCCGCCGTCGACGATGATCAGGTCCTTGATCCGCCCGGTGACGAACAGCTCGCCGTTGTGGCACGCGCCGAGGTCGCCGGTGCGCAGCCACGTGGCGAGGTCGTCCCGGGCGTCCCCGCCACGGTCGTCGCGGGCCGGGTCGGCGAGCACCGCGCCGAAGGTCGCCGCCGACTCCTCGGGCCGGTTCCAGTAGCCCTGGCCGACGTTGGGCCCGGTCACCCAGATCTCGCCGACCGCGCCCGGCGGCAGCTCGCGGCGGGTCTTCGGGTCCACGATCGCCACCGTCTGACCCATCGGCCGACCGCAGGAGACCAGGTTGATCGCCGTGGCCGAGCCCGCTGGCGCCTCGGCGAGCGTGCCCGCCGCCAGCTTCTCCCGGTCGAACGACCAGGCCTTGGGCAGCGTGCCCGCCACCGTGGTCGACACCGCGACGGTGCCCTCGGCGAGGCCGTAGGAGGGCCGGTGCGCCCGCGCCCGCAGCCCACAGACGGCGAACGCGTCGCGGAACCGGGCGATCGCCGCCTCCTGCAGCGGCTCGCTGCCGTCGACCATGGCGTGCACCGTCTCCAGCCGCAGCCGCGCCTTGTCCGCGTCGGCGACCCGCGCGCCGCAGTAGGCGTAGGCGAAGTTGGGCGCGGCGGTCACCGCGCTCGGGTTGGCCGAAAGCGCTTTCACCCAGCGCGCGGGCCGCTCCAGGAACGCCATCGGCTGCATGAACACCGAGCGGATGCCCGCGACGACCGGCACCGCGACCGAGAGCACCAGGCCCAGGTCGTGGAACAGCGGCAGCCAGCCCACGGTGACCGTGTGGCCGCGTTCCATCTCGTAGGCCGTGGTGCACTGCCGCGCGTTGGCGACCACGTTGCCGTGGGTGATCATGACGCCGCGGGCGGACCCGGTGGACCCGGAGGTGTACTGGAGGTACGCCACGTCCTCGGCGCGGAGCGGGACCGGTTCGCCGCGCTCGCCGGTCTCGGTCGGCAGGGCGGCGACCTCGGTCGGGGGCAGTCCTCGGTCGGCGAGGAAGCCGCGCACCTCGTGATCGGCGTGGTCGGCGCCGTGGTCGACCAGCACCAGCGGCGGCGCGCAGTCGGCGAGCACCGCGGCCAGCCGGTCGGCGTGGCCGGGCAGTCCCGGCGCGAACAGCGGGACGGCGACGGCGCCCGCGCCGAGCACGCCGAGGAACGCCACCACGTAGTCCAGGGTCTGGTCCATCAGGATCGCCACCGGCTCGCCCCGGTCCACCTGGGCGCCCACCCAGGCCGCGACGGCGGCCACCCGCGCGTCGAGTTCGCCCCAGGTCAGGGAGAACTGCTCGCCAGCGGGGTTGGCGCGGTAGTCGAGGAAGGACACCGCGACCCCGTGCGGGTCGAGCGTGGCCCACGCCGCGAGCTGGCCGGGCAGTGTGGTATCCGTGAGGACATTCCGCACGAGGACTCCTTCATTTCCGGCGTCGCTGCCGGAACGGCCGAAACCTGCGATTCGCCGCTGGTGGCGAAATGGCGGGCAAGGTTCGGGAAACTGGTGAGTACACCGTAGGGCTGACGACGGAGCCTTGGCAACGGAAAGCCGCGGTAATATTTTGTCATCATTCTCTAGTTCGTTGTCAAGTTTTTCTAACTCCGGGATTGTCCAGCGGTCGTCGTTCGCCGCGTCCGGCACTGCCGCACTGGCGTTCACCAGGGAAAACCTGTCGGTGTTCCGGGTCTCCGGGCGACGCGGCCGAGGGCCGGTGCCCCCGCGCGCCCGGCTGCCCGGCCGCGCCGCCACTAATTTCTGATCGACTGGTAGCCGTGGCCCGGCTCGGAAAACTGCTCGTTGCCACTCGTTGGAGAATGTATTCGGCCCCACGTCCCACAGACCGCGAAAACGATGTCGCGCCTGGTCGCCGCTAATGTCGAACCTGAAGGAGAATCCCGGTCGATTGCTCGCCGCGCATCACGACGTCGTGCCCAGCCTGCTCGCCTTTCTGGCGCCCGCACTCGGCGGCCGGGCGGTTCCCGGTTGTCGCGCGCGGCGCTTCCGGAGATCATTCCGGTGGGCGGCGACCGCTGCTCGTCGGGAGAAGCCTGGTCACCGGGAGGCCTGCGCGGATGGAATCGGTCTCGGCGACGCCCGCGCCTGACCCCGGGCTGCCCGATCTGCGCGGCGCGGTCGTGCTGGTGACCGGAGCCAGCGGCCTGATCGGCCGGGGCATCGCCCTGCGCTTTGCCCAGGCGGGCGCGGCGGTGGTCGCCCACCATCACCGCGCCAGCGCCGACGCCCTGGTCGGCCGGATCGCCGCGGCCGGGGGCCGGGCGGTCGCGATCGCGGCGGACCTCACCGACGACGCCGAGTGCCACCGGCTGGTCGAACAGGCCGCGGCGTGGGGCGGGGGCCTGTCCGCGCTGGTCAACAATGCGGGCGTGCAGCCGGTGCTGCCGTTGGCGGAGATGTCCGCCGCCGAGTGGCGCGCGGTGGTCGACACCAACCTCACCAGCGCGTTCTCCTGCACGCAGGCCGCCGCCGCGGTGCTGGGCCCGGCGGGCGGCGGCACGGTCACCCACATCGCCTCCATCGAGGGCAGCCAGCCCGCCCACGGGCACGCGCACTACAGCGCGGCGAAGGCGGCGCTGATCATGCACGCGCGCGCCGCCGCCTTGGAGTACGGGCCGCTGGGCATCCGGGTCAACACGGTGTCCCCGGGCCTCGTCGACCGCCCGGGGCTCGCCGACGACTGGCCCGATGGCGTGCGCCGCTGGCACGCGGCGGCCCCCTTGACCCGCCTGGGCCGCCCCGAGGACGTCGGCGACGCGTGCGTCTTCCTCGCCTCGCCCATGGCCGCCTGGATCACTGGCCACGACCTGGTGGTGGACGGCGGCGTCGGCGCCCACCCCACCTGGTGACACTCCACTGTGGACAGTGTGGAAATCCGGTCCGTCCGACCGCTGGTCTCTGCCACGATGCGCGGGTGATGGTCGAACTGGCGGTCGGCGACGCCTACGGCGCCGGATTCGAGTACGCGGACCTGGCTTTCGTCGCCGAGCACAACACCCTGGGCGGCTACGTGCCGCACCCGAGGCACCGGGGGCTGCGGCCGGGGTCCTACACCGACGACACGCAGATGACGCTCGCCGTGGCCGAGACGCTGCTCTCGGGCGACCCGTGGACCGCGCCCACGCTGGCCGACGCGTTCGTCCGGGTCTTTCACCGCGACCCCCGCGATGGCTACGCCGCGGGCTTCCACGGCCTGCTGCGCGAGGTGCGCGACGGCGGGGAACTACTGCGCAGGCTGCGCCCGGCCAGCGACAAGAGCGGCGCGGCCATGCGCTCCGGCCCGCTGGGCCTGCTGCCGACCGTGCCGGAGGTGTTGCGGCACACCGAGATCCAGGCCCGCGTCACCCACGACACCCCCGGCGGGGTCGAGTCGGCGCAGGCCGCGGCACTGGCGGTGCACTACTGCCACTTCGGGCTGGGCCCGGTGGCCGACATCGGCCGCTGGATCGACCGCCACGTGCCGGGCGGCTGGGCGGAGCCGTGGCGGGGGAAGGTGGGGTCGGCGGGCCGGATGAGCGTCCGCGCCGCGCTCACCGCGCTCGCGGCCACCGATACCCTCAGCGGCCTCCTGCGCGCCTGCGTGGCCTTCACCGGCGACGTCGACACCGTCGCCACCATCGCTCTCGCCGCGGCGTCCCGGTCCGCGGAGTTCGCCCCCGACCTGCCGCCCGCGTTGTTGGACGGCCTGGAACGCGGGCCCTACGGATTCGACTACCTCGCCGAACTCGATGCCCGCTTGCCGCGCTGAGCGGCGGAATGTCCGAAAGGCGCTCCCGGCGCTTGTCCGAGGAATAGCGCGCCCCGGCCGGAAGCGCCTTTCTGGACAGACCTGGGTCAGGTCACGGCGTGCGCGGTCAGTTCGGCGCGTCGCCGGTGTAGCGGTAGATCTTGCCCGCGGAGTTGACGCCCCAGACCGTGCCGTCGGCGCCCGCGCCGATATCGGAAAGCCCGCCCGGGATGTTCACCCAGGGGTTCGCGTCGTCGCCGCTGAAGCGGTAGATCTGCCCCTCAGAATTGACGCCCCACACGTTCGTCCGGGATCCCGCGTCGATTCTGACCAGGCCGCCCGGGATATTGATCCAGTGATTGGCCGTCCACGAGTACCGGTAAATCTTCGCGTTCGCGTTGACCCCCCAGACGGTCCCGTCCGCCGCGGCGCCGATGTCGGTCAGCCCGCCGGGGATGTTCACCCAGGGCGCGGCGTCATCGCCGGTGTACCGGTAGATCCGGCCCTCCCGGTTGACGCCCCAGACGTTGGTGCGCGACCCCACCGAGATGCGGGTCAGGCCGCCGGGGATCTGCAGCCACGGGTCGTCGTCGGTGTCGCCGGTGTATCTGTAGATATTGCCCGCGGGGTTCACGCCCCAGACCGTGCCGTCGGCTCCGACCCCGATATCGGAAAGCCCGCCCGGGATGCCGACCCACGGGTTCGTGTCATGGTTGGTGTAGTGGTAAATCTGATTGTTGGAGTTCACTCCCCATACCGCTGTCTTGGCCCCGACAGCGATGGCGGACAAACCTCCGGAGATATTCTTCCAATGCGCCATAGTTTCCTCTTTCGTCGCCGAAGAGAAGGGGAACACGCGGATCGAACGTGTGCGACCCTAGCGTGAAACGAAGTCGCGTTGGGTCGATCCCGGCACGCTCACACCAATGACGCGGGAAGGCAACCGAATGGGCCAGCAGGGAGCGCGGACGAATTGTCTGCGTACACCGCACGGGACCGTTTCGCCGCATCTGGGTGATGATCTTGCTGCGCCCGGGTTGCCCGCTCTTCCCGTTGGGGTGAACCTCAAGGTTGATCACACTGTGGATAGACGTGGACTCATACAGTGAGTGGCATGGCGCGGCATCGCCGTGGGCCGCACGGCAAGTCCGCCCACAAAGGAGACGTCATGACCGCCCAAGCGCCCGTCGCCGTCCAGCAGGTGCAGTTTCCGCTCATCGAGACGTTCGCGGACTCCACGCCCGGCTCCCCGCACTGGAAGTTCCTCGGTGCGGCCGCGTTGACCAACGGCAGCCTCCAACTCACTCCCGACGCCCAGAGCAAGGCTGGGACCGGCTTTCTCGACCAGCCGTTCTCCTCATTGCTCGGCGTGACCATCGACTTCGACTACTCGTGCGTGACCGCCTCCGGAAACGCCCCCGGCGACGGCTTCTGCGTCTACCTCATCGACGGGGCGCGCACGACCCGGCCCGGCGGCCACGGCGGCGGGCTCGGCTACTCCTTCACCAAGGACGGCTCCGGCGACATCGTCGCCGCGGGCGTGACGGCGGGATATGTGGGTGTCGGCTTCGACAACCACGGCAACTACGCTTCGACGCTGTCCGGGACGGGCGGCCCCGGCCAGTCCCCGAACATGGTCGGCGTGCGCGGCTCGGGAAGTGAGCGGGCCGGGTTCCGCTGGCTCACCGGGGCGCCGATGGCGGGCGGCTTCGCCGCGCCATGGGAGCGGGGCGCGCACATCCAACTGTCCATCATCGAAGGCCGACTCACCGTGGTGCACTCCACCGCGGCCAACCCCAACGGGACCGTGCTGATCGACGGCTTCGACCTCGCGGGCGCGCCCGGACAGGTCGCCCTGCCGCCGACCTTCAAACTGGGCTTCGCCGCGGGCACCGGCAGCGCCATCGCGGCCCACCGGATCAAGAACCTCACCGTCGCCCTGCCCGCCCGGATGCCGCTGGACATGACGGGCCCGGCGACGGCGGAGTCCGGAGACCGGATCTCCTACACGATCGAGGTGTCCAACGCCGGGCCCAACAACGCGGCCGACGCCGTGGTGGAGGGCGTCCTCGCCGAGCAGCTTTCCGACCTGGAGCTGACCTGCGTGCCCGCGAACGGCGCCGAATGCGGCGGGGGCTCGGTCACCGACAGGCTCAGCCAGCCGGTCAACCTGCCCAAGGGCGCCAGCGCCACGATCACGGTCAGCGGCACGATCGACCCCGCGTTCGAGGGCGGCCTGACCAGCAGCGCGTCCATCATCTCGCCGACCCGCGCCAACACCGCCCCGCAGCACTCCGACGCGGTCACCACCGCGGTCGAGCTGCCCCCGGTCAGCGCCGACGTGCGGATCATCGGGCAGTGGGCGCAGACCTGGCCGGAGGACCAGACCGGCTGGGTCATCAGCTACGAGCTCACGCTGGCGGCCAACGAGGAACGCGTCGTCATGTGGGAGATCAGCTTCGACGCGCCGCCGAACTCCCGGGTCAACCCGCAGCAGACCCAGTGGTACGAGGTGATCGAGGACGGCACGGCGGGCCGCGTCGTCGTCCGCTCGCCGGAAGGCGGCGACCACACCATCGAACCGGGCACCCCGCTGCCGGTCGGGATGCAGCTGCTCTACCGCTCCCAGCACGACGCGGGCGACGGCGCGCTGCGCAACGTCCGGGTCATCGAAGTGACCTCACCTTAGGTGATCAGGGCCGCGGTCAGCTCGACGCTGGTCTCCCATAGGTCGGCCGCCTTCGCGCGGTCGTAGGACTCGGTGGAGGACCGGACCTCGCGGAAGCCGGAGAAGTACCGTCCGGTGACCGTGAGGTCCGGGTCGAGCACCAGCCGGGCCAGGGCGGCGGCCGACCGGCGCGGGGTGTGCGCGTTCACGCCGGGGACCACGGTGAGCGCGGGCAGCAGGTAGCGCCAGGCCAGGGCTTGGACGCCGCGGTAGTCGCGGGCCAGACCGGTCCCGGGCATCAGGCCGGGGTCGAAGGCGTTGACCGCGATCCCGGACTCCGCCCCGCATCGCCGCGCGAACTCGTAGGCGGCCAGGACGTTGCACAGCTTGGACGTGGTGTAGCGCCGCCGCCCGACCAGGCTCGGGCTCTCGCCGGTCTCTTCGGGGTAGGCGAGGGACCGGGCGTCGGTGTAGACCGGCGCGGGCATCCCGGTTGGCCGGGCCGGGTCGTGGGTGTCGCTGGCGACGAACACGACCCGCGCGGGTTTCGCCAGGTGCGGCACGAGTTCCCGCACCAGCAGGAAGTGCGCGAGGTGGTTGACCCCGAACGTCCGCTCGATCCCGTCCGCGGTGACCGCCGTCCCGGACACGATCTGCACGCCCGCGTTGCACACCACCGCGTGCAGCGGCGGCAGCCCCGCCCCGGCCAGATCGGCGGCGAACCGCCGCACGCCTGCCAGCGAGTCGAGGTCGAGCGGCATCCCCACGGCGCCGATCTCGTCGGCGGTCGCCGTCGCCGCGGCCCGATCGCGCCCGGTGACCACGACCCGCCAGCCACCCGCCGCCGCGATGGCCCTGGCGGTCTCCCGTCCCAGGCTCCCGGTGCCCCCGGTGATCAGCATGGTGCGCATGCCTCCACCGTACGCGGGGCGAGAAGTAGAGATTCTTAATGTTCTAATGTTGCGTTTCGCGCGGCCCCTCTGGTAGTCAAAGCGGTGTGCGGGTCATACGCGCACAGTCGGGGATATGGAGAAGACAGATGGTGGCAGCGGCGCGCGGGCCGGTCGCCGTGAATCCGGATGGCCGGGTCGCGGAGAGATCGCCCCGGCACTCGGCGGGTATGCCAGAGCGATTAGCCGCGTACTCCGGATCGGACAGTTTTCGGCTCGCCCCTCGTGCGGGCAGACGGGCTCGCAGATCCTTCTTGTAGCTGGTTGAGGGCGTAAAAAGACCTCGCTTTCCGCGTGCGGAACCGGTGTTCAAGCACCCCTTCGCTCGCGGTTTAGGCATGTCCAGGTGCGGGTATTCTGGCTGGTCAGGCGGGTTGTCGACGGCAAAATAATGCTCAGCGAAATGTGTCATCGTGACAAGTTTCCGGCAAACCAAATGGAGTCGCATCCGGGCACTTGCGTCCGTTGTGTGTCCTGGCTAACGTGCGACTCAGCGGATTTCCAGTGAAACCGCGGGCTTTCCCTGTAGGGGGTGTTCGCCTCTTATCGACGGGCGTGCTGCCTACCCTGCTTGTATCATCGTCGATACGTTTGGAAGGAAGACAATGGAATCTCGGGAATCTCGGGAATCTCGCAAGGTTGGCAAGAAGCTGATGACGGGTATCGCCGCGACCGGCGCGGCTGGCCTGGTCGTGACCGGTATTCTGCTCGGCTCGGGCACCAGCGCCGCGGACCCGGTGTCGCTGTCGCTGAACTACACGTGTCCGTTCCCGCTGATCGGCGACCAGCCGATCAAGGTCGTCATCAACAGCGACATGCCCTCCTCCATCGGCGTGGGCGAGCAGACCGGCGAGTTCGACATCAAGGCCGTCTCCACGGTTCCGGAGACCGCGACGCAGGGCCTGGCGCTGGTCGGGGCCAAGAGCATTGAGGGCAAGGCCGTCTCGGGCGCCAAGGTCGAGGCCCCGGGCATCTCGCTTCCGGTGAACGTGCCGGTGGCGATCGCCAAGACCGAGGTCCCCGCGTCGGGCGCGTTCGAGGTGATCGCGACCGGCAAGACCCCGTCGCTGTCGTTCACCCAGGCTGGCCCCGCGAAGATCACCGTCAGTGAGCTGACCCTGACCCTGACCCCGCGCACCGCGGACGGCGGCGAGACCGGCCTGGGCACCTTCGACTCGGCCTGCAAGCTGGACCAGGGCCAGGAGAACACCCTGCACCAGTTCGAGATCACCGGCGGCGGCAGCGCCAAGAACGACTGATCCCGCCCTCGGTTGACCGAGGCGGCGACTCGGCCGCCACCGGAGCCCTCGGCTGACGGGCCCCTGACACCCCGGTGTCAGGGGCCCGTTTTTCGCGCCTGTTCGGATCGGGCGGCCGTTGTCGCGAGGTGAGTAAAAAAAGTCCGGCCTTTGTTCGATTCAGACAACCATTCCGCCGCGGCGGCCGTCGCCGTATTTGTCGGCGACTTGTGGCGGCGTCTCCGGCGCCGTTCGAGCCCGGGCTCGCGGGCCGCGGGAGGGGGGTGGCTCCCCCGCCGGGGTGGGTGCCCCGCGGCTTCGCGTCGGGTGGTTTGCCCGTCGGTTATCATACCCAGGGGTAGCTTTCGGACTTCTTGTTCCGATCGTGCTAGAACGTGGAAAATCTTGCGGCCCAGGTGTCAGTCCAGCATTTCTTGGGTAGTGCCCGCCAGTCGCGTCTTGCCTGGTCAGGCTGTCCAAACAGGCTAAACCGAGGGGTCCTTGATGTTGCTTTATGACAAGTTCTCGTAACCGGACAAGCGGCTCCATCAGATGCTTGCGTGCGCAGTGTGGGATGGCTAACCTACCGACACGGCGGCTTTCCACGAAACCGCAAGGCTTTTCCCACAGGGAATACTCGCCTCTTGACGACGGGGCGACCTTGTTGCCCTGTCCGTATCACCGTTGATACCCCTGGAAGGAAGATTTGTGACTCCTCGCAAGGTTTCCAAGAAGCTGGTGGCGGGTGTCGCCGCGACCAGCGCGGCCGGGCTGGTCGCCACTGGCCTGCTGCTCGGCTCGGGCACGAGTTCGGCGGCTCCGGTCTCGCTGACGCTGAACTACACGTGTCCGTTCCCGCTGATCGGCGACCAGCCGATCAAGGTCGTGATTCAGAGCGACATGCCCGCCTCGATCGGTGTGGGGCAGCAGACCGGCGTGTTCGACATCAAGGCGACCTCCACCGTTCCGGAGACCGCGACCCAGGGTCTGACCCTGGTGGGTGCGACCACGATCGAGGGCAAGGCGGTCTCGGGTGCCAAGGTCGACGCCCCCGGCATCTCGCTTCCGGTGAACGTCCCGGTGACGATCGCCAAGACCCCGGTTCCGGCTTCGGGCGCGTTCGACGTGGTGGCCACCGGCCAGACCCCGTCGCTGTCGTTCACCCAGCCGGGCACCGCGAAGATCAGCGTCAGCGAGCTGAACCTGACGCTGACCCCGCGCAAGGCCGACGGCACCGAGACCGGTCTGGGCACCTTCCCCTCGGAGTGCAAGCTCAACCCGGGCCAGGCCAACATCCTGCACCAGTTCGAGATCACCCCCGGCCCCGGCAGCACGACCCCGCCGCCGCCGAGCAGCACCACTCCGCCGCCGCCGAGCAGCACGACCCCCCCGCCGCCGAGCAGCACCACTCCGCCGCCGCCGAGCAGCACCACCCCCCCGCCGCCGAGCAGCACCACCCCGCCTCCCGGCAACGGCGTGAACATCAGCTACGGCCTCAAGGGCACCTCGACTCTGAAGGCGCTCAACGGCTCCGTCGCCCTGTCCGGCAGCTTCGACGCCGTGGCCGACCTCGCCGCGGGCAAGTACACCGGTGACCTGAAGCTGAACCCGACCTCGGGCAAGTTCCAGATCGTGGGTTTCCTCCCGGTCGACGCCAACATCAAGTTCGCCCCGGTGGGCAAGTCGAACGGCACCGTGGCCACCGGCGCGATCACCTACGAGTCCAAGCTCGACATCATCCTGACCAAGATCTCGGTCTTCGGTTTCCCGATCTACCAGGGTGACACCTGCAAGGCGCCGAACCCGACCGACATCAAGCTCAAGTCCGTCGGCACCTTCGACGTCCTCAAGGGCGGCAAGCTCCAGGGCACCTACGACCTGGCCTCGCCGACCAACTGCGGCCAG
The DNA here is from genome assembly GCF_055586285.1 of Actinokineospora sp. NPDC051303. Lineage (NCBI taxonomy): Bacteria > Bacillati > Actinomycetota > Actinomycetes > Pseudonocardiales > Pseudonocardiaceae > Actinokineospora > Actinokineospora sp. NPDC051303. Next base: position 103,911 of record NZ_JBVJIN010000012.1, on the reverse strand, counting down.
CTCAACGACTTCATCGGCCCGCTGGCGGCCAGCCCCGCCAACCCGATCGACCTGGACCTCGTGAAGAAGTAACGAGTCTCGATCCAGCGTCACCGATCGACCGACAGGCCCCTGACACCACGGTGTCAGGGGCCTGTCGCATTCCCGCGCCAGAGTGGGCCGGTCACTCCCCGTTGTCGGAGGGAGTGACCGGCCCGGGCTCAGCCCGCGAACTCCGGCAGGCGCTTGGCGACCTCGTCCGGGGTGGGCATCGCGGCGATCTCCTCGGCCAGCGCGCGGACCGCGGCGGCGGTGGCCGAGTCGGACAGCAGCGCCTTCGCCGCGGTGGAGACCGACTCCCCGGTGATCTCACCCGCCAGCAGCTTCCGGCCCGCGCCCGCGCCGACGACGGCGTCGGCGTTGACGAACTGGTCGGCCCCCTGCGGCAGGAAAAGCTGCGGCACGCCCGCGCCGAGGGCGCCGAGGGTGGTGCCGCTGCCGCCGTGGTGGACGATCAGGTCCAGGTGCGGGAGCAGGTCGGCCTGCGGCACCCAGGACTCGACCGTCACCGAGGGCGGCGTCTCGCCCAGCTCGGCGACATCGACGGTCGGGCCAGCCGCGACCAGCACCCTGGCTCCGGTCGCCGCGAGGCCCGCGATGGCCGTGCGCAGCACCTCCGCCTGCCCGAACGCGGTGCCCAGGGTCAGGTAGATCAGCGGCTCACGGTGCTGGGTCACCCACTCGGGCAGCTCGCCGGGCTCGGCGAACGGGACCGGGCGCAGCGGGACCCGGCCAGCCGCGTCGCGGAAGTCCGGGTGCTGGATGGACAACGGGTAGATGTCCACCCACGGGTCCCCGAAGTCGAACCCGTTCTCGGCGCTCAGGGCCACACCGTGTTCGGCGGCCACCGCGCGGAGCCACTGGCTCCAGTCGTGCGCGGCGTCGGCGGCGTCGGTGTCGAAGCCCGCCCGGCCGAAGCCGTGCGCGAGCACGGGGATGCCCACGGCCTTGGCCGCGATCGCCGCGCCGGGATTGGCCAGCTCGTAGACGACCAGGTCGGGCTTCGTCTCGGCCAGGATCGGCTTGAGGTCGCGGGCGAACCCGCGCGGCAGGAGCTCGGCGAAGGCGCGGGTCGCCACCTGGTGCAGTTCTTCTTCGTTGAGGTCGTGCGGCTTGACCGGGCCCGCGTCCAGCGGACGGCCTGCCGCCTCGGCGAAGGCGGCCATCATCTCCGGGCCCGCCGCGACGACGTCGAAGCCGAGCGAGGTGAGGACCGGATGGAAGCTCTCCGCGGTCGCGTAGGTGACGTGGTGTCCCTGGTCGCGGGCCGCGATGGCGAGGGGGAGGAGTGGGTAGGTGTGCCCGTGTGCGGGCAGGCTGCTGAACAGTAGTTCCACTAGATCCAATGTAGGGAAAAACGTCACCCGAAGGTGTCGGGTTTGCCCCCAATTGGCCTATTGTCCAGATTTTTTCAATGCTTGTGGATTTCCCTGCTCGCCCGCGGGGTGGCCGCCGCCACAACTCCTTGCCGCCGGGCCCGTCCCGGTCGCCGCCACCCCGGTCCTCGGCGGTTCAGCCGACCACCGCCGCGGGCAGGTCCGCCGGGTCCCCCAGCGGCCAGCTCACCGGGTCGTCGCCAAGCGCGCTCAGCTCACGCACCTGGAGCACGCACCACGGTGACACTTCCCGCGTGCCGGAAAGGACCGACTCGGCGAACTCGACCCACGGCACCCACACCGCAGAGTCGACCTCGTCGGGGTTCGGCTCGGGCTCGACGCCACTGTCCACAACGACCCGGTAGACCGGGCACATCTCGTTCTCCACCACGCCGTTGCCCATCTGCGCGCGGTAGCGGAACCGGGGCAGCACCAGCTCCACCTTGTGCGGGCCCGGCAGGCCCAGCTCGTCGGCGAGACGGCGGGACACCCCGTCCGCGATCGCCTCGCCCGGCCCCGGATGCCCGCAGCACGAGTTCGTCCACACGCCCGGCCAGGTCTTCTTGTGCGTGGCCCTGCGGGTGAGCAGGAAACGACCGTCCCGGTCGAACACGTAGCTGGAGAACGCCAAGTGCAGAGGAGTGTCCGCGTGGTGGACGCCCGCCTTGTCCGCGACGCCGACGTCGTTGCCAGCCTCGTCCAGCAGCACTACCCGCTCGATGATCATCACAGTCACACTCTGCCGCCTCCCGCCCACTCAGGGCAACCGCTGTCGGCTCACAAATTCCAGCGGCTGCCCGTTGCGGCGGCTACAACTCCGGCGGCGCGGCGATGCCGAGCAGTCCCAGACCGAGGGTCAGCACGGCCGAGGTGAGCGCGGTGAGCGCGAGCCGGGACCGCCGCGTCGCTGGCTCGACCCCCGGCTTGAGGATCGGGCACGTGTCGTAGAACGCGGTGAACGTGGCCGCGGTGTCGTAGAGGTAGGCGCACAGCTTGTGCGGGGCGTAGGACTCGGTGGCCGCGGCCAGCGCGGCGGGCAGTTGCACCAGCTTCAGCGCCAGCGCCCGCTCGGCGGCCTGGGTGATGGCGACCGCGTCGCCGGGAGCCTCGCCCGCTTTCCGCAGCACCGACTGGCAGCGGGCGTTCGCGTACTGGAGATAGACCGAGGTGTTGCCCTCCTTGGCCAGCATCCGCGCCCAGGTGAACACGTAGTCCTTCTCCCGGTCGTTGGACAGGTCGGCGTACTTCACCGCGCCGATGCCCACCGCCCGCGCCACCTCGGCCTGCGTCTGGGCGGGCAGCGACGACCGCTCGGCGACCGTCTCCGCGGCGTGCTCGACCGCCTCGGCGAGCAGGTCGGCCAGCTTGACCGAGCCGCCCGCGCGGGTGCGGATCGTCTTGCCGTCCTCGCCGAGGATCGAGCCGAATCCGATGTGGACCGCGGTGTGCTCACCGGTGAGGTAGCCCGCCTGCCGAGAGGCGGCGAAGACCATCTGAAAGTGCTGCGCCTGCGGGGTGCCCACCACGTAGAGCAGGTCGGTCATGCCGCGCTCGCCGATCCAGTAGCGGACGGTGGCCAGGTCCGTGGCGTGGTAGCCGTAACCGCCGTCGCTCTTGCGCACGATGAGCGGCAGCGGCTCGCCGTCGCGGTTGGTGAACCCGGGCGGGAACACGCACACCGCGCCGCCGCTGATCTCGGTGAGCCCCTTGGCCTCCAAATCGGCGATGACCTCGTCCAGGTACGGGTTGTAGAAGCTCTCGCCGTAGGTGTCGGCCGGGGTCAGCTCGACGCCCAGCAGCTCGTACACCTTCTGGAAGTGCCGGGTCGACTCGTCCACCAGCTCGCGCCACAGCGCCAGCGTCGGCTCGTCGCCGCCCTGCAGCGCCACCACCCGCGCCCGCGACCGGTCGGCGAACGCCGGATCGGCGTCGAACTTCTTGCGCGCCTCCTGGTAGAAGCCGTTGAGGTCGCCGATGGTGTGCTCGCCGCCCGCGGCCCAGCCCTCGTCCACCAGGTGCTCGATCAGCATCCCGAACGGCGTGCCCCAGTCGCCGAGGTGGTTGTGCGGGATGACCTCGTGCCCGGTGAAGCGCAGCAGCCGCAGGATCGCGTCCCCGATGATCGAGGACCGCAGGTGCCCGACGTGCATCTCCTTGGCCACGTTGGGGCTGGAGTAGTCCAGCGCGAACCGCCGCGGCCGCTCGGCGACCGGCACGCCCAGCCGCTCGTCGCCCAGCAACTCGCCCGCCCGCGCCGCGAGCCAGTCCTCGCGGAGCCGCAGGTTGACGAACCCCGGCCCGGCGATCTCCGGCGCCTCGACCAGGTCGTCGGAGTCCAGGTTGTCCACAATGGCCTGGGCGACCTCGCGCGGCGGCTTGCCCACCCGCTTGGCCAGGCTCATCGCCGCGTTGCACTGGTAGTCGGCCCCGGCGCGGGTCGACGGTCGGATGACGGCCTCCTCGGGCGTGATCGCCACGCCCAGCCCGCGGCGCAGCGCCCCCGCCACCCGCGCGCCCAGTTCGAGTCCGACATCTCCGTGCGCCACCCTGGCACTCCTCTACGACTCCTGTGACCTTTTTCGACCGGCCCAGTATTCCAAAGCCGTCGAATTGGTTTCGGCCGCGCCAGGGTGGCCGCGCTGCCTCAGATCAGCGGGCAGTTGGAGACCTGCGGCGTGCCCGCGAACCGGGCCTGGAGGAACCCGAACGCCTCCGGGTAGGCCGCGATCGCCGTCGCGACGTGCGTGGGGCTGGCGTAGGTGGAGAGCCGGACGTTGGCGCGCTGCTCGCACCAGCGCTGGGCGAGCTTCCTGCCGACGTCGTAGGGGATGACGTCGTCGAGGGTCGAGTGCGTGAGCAGGACCGGCGCCGCGGGCTTGCGGCCCTGGCCGATGACCTGCTCGGCGACGATGCTCCGGAACGGCTCCTCGGCGAGGTACGCGTCGAGCGGGCGGCCGTCCGCGGTCAGCGACGCCGTCCGGGTGAAGGCGTACTTCGGGATCGATTCGAGCTGGCACTGGGTCTTGATGTCGGCCAGGAACCGCCTGCCCTTGTCGTTGAGGTACGGGTCGGCGGCGATGCCGTAAGAGGCTTCCAGACCCGCGACCGCGTAGCCGAGAAACGCCACGTACGGCCCGCCGTCGATGAAGCGGCCGACCGCGGCGAGGTCGGCCGGGACCGCGCCCGCGACAACGCCTTTGAGCTTGAGTTCGGGCGCGTAGGCCGGGGCCAGCTCCGCGGCCGCGGCGGCCGCGCCGCCGCCCTGCGAGTAGCCGGTGATCGCGACCGGGCCGCTGTCGGGCAGGTCGGCCTCGGGCAGCCGCTGCGCCGCGCGGACGGCGTCGAGCACGGCGTGGCCCTGCACGGCGCGGCTCATGTAGGTGTGCACGCCCGGCGTGCCCAGGCCCTGGTAGTCGCTGATCGCCACGCCGTAGCCGCGGGCGAGCAGGCCCTCGATGAACGGGCCCTCGTATTCGGTGCCCGCCGACAACTGGCGGGACGGGGCGCACTGGTCACCCAGGCCCTGGGTGCCGACCGCGTAGCCGACGACCGGCCGCGGCCCCGGCCCGGTCCACGCCCGGTTCGGGGTGATGACGGTGCCGGTCACCGCGATCGCGGCCCCGGTGCGGTCGGTCGACTTGTACATGATCCGGTGGACCGCGCCGTCCGCGCGGATGAGCCGCACCGGATCGATGAAGAACTCGGCTGGCTCGGCGCGGACGATGTCGCCGTTGGCGGCCGGAAGCGTGCCCGGCGGGGTGTAGAAGTCGCCTTCCTGGGCGAGCGCCGCGGGGACCGCCCCGGCGGCCAGGCTCAGCAGCGCGGCCGCGAGCACGAGCCGAATCCTGTTGGTGCGCATGGATCTTCCTCTCCAGTGGTGCGCCGTCGAACCACGTGGGACGCAAAGCTACCCGGACATCGGCGAAAGTGCCCCGGGTCACACCATCTGTTTCGGTCCAGTCGTCGGCCAGGTCAGGGGCGCAGGAACGACCACAGCGCGGCGGTGGCGTCGTAGTCGTCCCCATTGGGCGGTCCCGGCCAGAAGTGGCCGTCGCGGAACGGGGAGCCGGAGTCAACGACGTCGACGAGCACCTCGCCGTGTTTCCCCGGGCAGTGGTGCCTGGTGGTGCGCTTGCGGACTCCCGGTCCGGACTGGCCGGTCGGGACGACCGTCGACAGTGGAATGCACCCGTTGTCAGCCGCCCACATCTCGGCGACGGCGTGCACGGCGGTGGTCATCTTGGCGAGGCTGCCGCAGCAGCGCGCGAGCAGGCTGTCGTTGTCGGAGAACACGACGCGCAGGGGAACCGGGTGCTCGGCCAGCGCCGGGCAGACCGGCCCGGTGAGCGTCCTGGGCAGCGGAGCCGCGGCGACCGCGCCCACCCCCGCCAACCGGAACCCGCCGAGGCGGCCCTCCGCGCCAGCGCAGGCCAGCACCGTCGACATCAGACCGCCGCTGGAGAACCCGACGGCGTAGACGGCGTCCGGGGACACGCACATGCGCCGCACCGCGAACTCCAGCAGCACCCGGGCGAACTCGATGTCGCTGACCCCGCGCTTGGCCTCTTCCTCCGGCGAGGTGGTCCAGTTCGGCGCGGAGTTCGGCTGGATGACCACGAACCCCTCGGCGTCGGACTTCGCGCGCATCAGGCTGCGCCGGTCCTGCTCGTCCTTGTCGCTCAAGGCGCCGTGCAAGTCCAGGACGACAGCGCCAGTCTGGTGTGGTGGGACGTGCGCGCGGTAAGTGCGGCGCACCGGCGTCCCGTCCGGTTTGCGCTGCACCACGGGCCACTCGCGTTCCGTGTGGTCTCCCGGCGGGGCGCAGGGCTCGGCCGCGCTCACGGGCGCCGGGACGACCAGGAACGGCAGCACCGACAGCGCGGCGACGACGAGGGCGGTGAGCCTGTGCATCCTCCTAGTGTCGACCCCGCAATCCTCACCAGGGAGGACGCCCCGGCTCTGTTCGCTCGTTAGTGTTGGCTGCCATGCGGGTTCCTGCGCTTGACCTTTCCGCGCCCAACCGCAACGACAGCCTGGGGGCGGTCGTCCTCCTCACGGCGGACATCTGGTTCAACGTGTTCTTCCGCCCGGCGGGTGTCCCGCTGGGATGGACGCTGGTGTTCCTGGTGGCCAGCACTTTTCCGCTGGGCTGGCGGCGGCGGGCGCCGACTGTGGTGGTCGCGGTCATCGGCGGCGTCGCGGTGGTCGGGACCGTCTTGCACCTGGGCATCAGCGAGGTCGGCACGCTGATCGCGCTCTACACCGTGGCCGCCTGGCGGCCGAAGCGGACCGCGCTGCGCTGCCTGGTCGGGTTCGCCGTCCTCAAGACCGCGGCCGAGCTAATCGAGCACGACTCCCTGGCCTGGCTGCCGATGCTGCTGGTGCTCTACTGCACCGCGTTCGTCTTGGGCGACCAGCAGCGCACCAACCGCGTCCTGGTCGAGCACGAGCGGGAGGCCCGGGTCCGCCTGGCGACCGAGGCCGAACGCGGCCGGATAGCCCGGGAACTGCACGACGTGGTGGCCCACACGGTCAGCGTCATGGTCCTCTACACCTCCGTCGCACGCCGCGCCGTCGCCCGCGACCCCGCCGCGGCGGACACCGCGCTCGCCCAGGTCGAGGAGTCGGGCAGGCAGAGCCTGACCGAGCTGCGCCGCCTGCTCGGGGTGCTGCGCACCGAGCCAGGCGACCTGGCGCCCCAGGCCAGCCTGGCGAACCTGGACGACCTGGTGAGCCGCTGCGTCACGGCGGGCCTCCCGGTCACCCTCGCCGTCCACGGTCACCGCAGGGAGCTACCGGCCGGGGTGGAGTTGTGCGCGTACCGGATAGTCCAAGAGGCACTGACCAACGCCGCCAAGCACGCCGACCCGACCCGGGTCACCGTCGACCTCCGCTACGGCCGCAACGACCTGCGCATCGACATCCGCAACGACGAGCCCCGCCCCTGCGGCGCCCCCGGCCACGGCCTGATCGGCATGCGCGAACGCGCCGCTTTGGTCGGCGGCCGCCTGGATGTCCGGCACGACCCGGACGAGTTCCAAGTGGTCGCGACCTTGCCCTACCGGGGGTAAATCGGGCCGTCCGCCCACAGTGGCACGGGGCTGGCACTAGGCTGCGGCGGATATGGGAACGCTCACCGTCGTCATCGCCGACGACCAGCCCCTGATGCGGACCGGGTTCCGCCTGATCCTGGAAGCCGAGCCCGACATCAAGGTCGTGGCAGAAGCAGGCGACGGCGAAGAGGCGGTCGCCCTGGCCAGACAGCACCGCCCCGACATCGTCCTCATGGACGTGCGAATGCCCAAAATGGACGGCATAGCCGCCACCCGCGCGCTTGCGGGCCCGGACGTGGTGGACGCCGTCCCAGTCCTCATCCTCACCACCTTCGACCTAGACGAGTACGTCTTCGGCGCCCTACGCGCAGGCGCCAGCGGCTTCCTCCTCAAAGACGTTCCCTGCGAACGCCTCGTAGACGGCGTCCGCATAGTCGCAGCAGGCGACGCCCTCCTAGCCCCCGCCGTAACCCGCCGCCTAATCCGCGAGTTCACCCGCCACTCCCCACCCAACGTCCGCCCGGAAGCAATATCCACCCTAACCCCCCGAGAACGAGAAGTCCTAGAACTAATCGCCCGAGGCCTCTCCAACGCCGAAATAGCCGACAACCTCTTCCTAGGCGCCACCACAGTAAAAACCCACGTCGGCCGAATCCTCATGAAACTAGGCCTCCGCGACCGCGTCCAAGCAGTCGTCTTCGCCTACGAACAGGGCCTAATCAGCCCAGGCTCCTTCTCCTAACCCACGCTCGACGGCGCGGACCGAGCAGCAAACCGGCCCCCCACGAAGCCGCACCCGGCCCTGCCAGGTGCTTGATGGTGCGGAACGAGCAACAGCGAACTCGCCCCCAACCAGGCCGAACCGACGCTCGCCAGGTGCTCGATGGGGCGGACCGGGCAGCGAACCCGCGCCCCAACGAAGCCGCACGAACCCTGCCATGTGCTCGATGGGGTGGAGTGGTTTCTTTGGGGGTGAAGGAAGATCCCTAAACTGGCCGTGGTCGTGGGGCCGAAGGCTCCCCACCCGTCTTTCCCACGACGGGATCTTCCTTCGTAGGGGCCCCAAAGAAACCCTCCACCCCATCGAGCAACCCCACCAACCCAGCCCCAGAGAACTCAAGCGAGATCCCGCTCCACAGCCGCCAACTCCTCAACCGTCCCCTGCACCTTAGGCCCGGTAAACCACTTCCGAGCCGACACCCCCCACCAAACCCCAGCACCCCCAAGAACCACCAAAAAAGCAACCGGCGTGTAATTAAACGTCTCCCAAGTCACCGGATAAACCTGCGGCAACATAAACAACACGAAAATAAACACCACCCAAGCGGTCGCCACAATCCCCACCGCCCGCCCCCACCGCCCAAGATGCCAGGGCCCACGCTCGAAAGCCTCCCCCTTACGCACCCGCAAATAAACCGGAATCACATACGCCGTATAAAGCCCCACAACAGCGATCGAAGTGACCGCGGCATACGCGGTAGCACTCCACAAGTAAGGCACAGCAAGCAAAAACGCCCCCACCGCAGCCAACCACACCGAGTTAGTCGGCGTCCGCGTCCGCTTGTTGATCCGATGCCAGAACCCAGCCCCCGGAATCGCCCCATCCCGCGCGAAGGCGTAAATCATCCGCGAGTTCCCGGTGACCGCCGCCATCCCGCAGAACAACTGCGCGCCGATGCAGATCAGCAGCAGCAGCTTCCCGGTGGTGACGCCGACCGCGTCGATGAAGACCTGGGCCGGGGGCACCCCGGTCGCCGAGCCCACCGCGCCGTCGTAGTCCTGGATGGCGAAGGTGAGGCCGATCAGCAGCACCCAGCCCGCGACCAGGGACACCAGGATCGAGTTGACGATCCCGCGCGGGCCTGCCACCGCCGCGCCACGGGTTTCCTCGGTCATGTGCGCGGAGGCGTCGTAGCCGGTCAGCGTGTACTGGGCGAGCAGGAGGCCGAGCAGGAACACGTACACCGGTGAGGCCCAGCCGGTGTTGTTGACGAACTCCCCGAACACGAAGGACGCGTCCTGGTGGTTGTCCGGCACGATGACCAGCACGCCGACGATGACCAGCACGCCCACCAGGTGCCACCACACGCTGACGCTGTTGAGGGCCGCGACGACTTTCACGCCGAAGGTGTTCAGCAGGCCGTGCGCGGCGAGGATGATCGCGAGCAGGGTGACGGTGTGCCCGGGGGTCGCGGCGAAGCCGAACTGGAGGTCGAGGAACGCGTTGAGGAACAGCGCCGCGCCGAAGTCGATGCCCGCGGTGACCGCGACCTGGCCGATGAGGTTGAACCAGCCGGTGAACCACGACCACGCTGGCCCGTTGCGCGGGGCGAGTTTCGCCGCCCAGTAGTACAGGCCGCCCGCGGTGGGGTAGCTGGAGCAGACCTCGGCCATGCCCAGCCCGACCAGGATCACGAAGACCCCGACCAGCGGCCAGCCCCAGATCATCGCGGCCGGTCCGCCGGTCTTCATGCCGAACCCGTAGAGGGTGAGGCAGCCGGACAGGATCGAGATGATGGTGAACGACACCGCGAAGTTGTTGAAGCCCGACATCGAGCGGCGCAGTTCCTGGGCGTATCCCAGCCGGTGCAGCCTGGCCTCGTCGTCGTCCTGGTCGGGGGAGCTGGTGCGGGCGAGGTCGGCCATCTTTACTCCCCAATGGATCGCGGGTGGTCCATTACCGGAAGATCCAGTGTGCGGTTAATCGGTTTCTTGGTCAAGGTCCGTCCGAAGGTAACGAACCGAACAGGGGATTGCCCGCGAGAAGTGGTTGCGCCAGTGTTGGGTCGCTGCCAGCATGCGAGTGACACCGCGTCAATGGAGCGAAGCTGAACCTTTGGGGGCCCGGCTGATGCGCGACACCGACCGACCGCGCGACGAGGGCCTGATCTCGGTGGCCCGGCTGCGCGAGCTGGTGGCGGCGGGCGCCGTCGACACCGTGCTGGTCGCGATGACCGACATGCAGGGCCGGTTGCAGGGAAAGCGGTGCGCCGCGCGGTATTTCCTCAACGAGGTGCTCGACCACGCCACCGAGGCGTGCGATTACCTGCTCGCCGTCGACGTCGAGATGAACACCGTTGACGGTTACCGGACCTCGTCCTGGGACACCGGCTACGGCGACTTCGTGCTGCGCCCCGACCTGGCCACGCTGCGGCTGCTGCCCTGGCACGAGGGCACCGCGCTGGTCCTCGCCGACGTCGAGCTGGTCACCGGCGGCCCGGTCACGGTCTCCCCGCGCCAGGTGCTGCGCCGCCAGCTCGACCGGCTCGCCGAGCACGGCTTGACCGCGTTCGTGGGCACGGAGCTGGAGTTCCTCGTCTTCGACGACACCTATGAGCAGGCGTGGGACCGCGGCTACCGTGGTCTGCGGCCCGCGAACCAGTACAACGTGGACTACTCGCTGCTGGGCACCGGCCGCGTCGAGCCGCTGCTGCGCGCCATCCGCACCGGCATGGCGGGCGCTGGCCTGTATGTCGAGTCGGCCAAGGGCGAGTGCAACCCCGGCCAGCACGAGATCGCGTTCCGCTTCGCCGACGCGCTCACCACCTGCGACAACCACGGCATCTACAAGACCGGGGCCAAGGAGATCGCGGCCCAGCACGGGCGCAGCCTGACGTTCATGGCGAAGTACGACGAGCGCGAGGGCAACTCCTGCCACATCCACATCAGCCTGCGCGACGCCGAGGGCAGGCCCGCCTTCGCCGGTGACCGCCCGGGCGGAACCTCCCCGCTGATGTCGAAGTTCCTCGCGGGCCAGCTCGCCTGCCTGCGCGAGCTGACCTACTTCTTCGCCCCGAACATCAACTCCTACAAGCGCTTCGCCCCCGGCTCGTTCGCCCCGACCGCGGTGGCCTGGGGCGTGGACAACCGCACCTGCGCCCTGCGCGTCGTCGGCCACGGCCCCTCGCTGCGGGTGGAGAACCGCGTGCCCGGCGGCGACGTCAACCAGTACCTGGCGGTCGCCGCGCTGATCGCCGCCGGTTTGCACGGCATCGAGAACGAGTTGCCGCTGGAGCCGCCGTTCACCGGAAACGCCTACAACTCCCAGAAGCCGCGCGTCCCCACCACCCTGCGCGAGGCCGCCGCCCTGCTCGCCGAGAGCGCCGTCGCCCGCGCCGCGTTCGGCGCCGACGTCGTCGAGCACTACGGCAACGCCGCGCGGGTGGAACTGGCCGCTTTCGACGCGGCCGTCACCGACTGGGAGCGCGTGCGTGGCTTTGAACGTCTCTGACCGGCCTCCTGTCATCGGGGTCACCACTTACCTGGAGCACTCGACCTTCAGCATCTGGGAAGCCGAAGCCGCCGTCCTGCATCGCGTTTACGTCGACTCCGTGCGCGCGGCGGGAGGCAACGCGGTCCTGCTGCCTCCCATCGGCGACTGGCGCGCCGAAACCGTCGACTGGCTCGACGGCCTGGTCCTCGCGGGCGGCGCCGACATCGACCCCCGCCGCTACGGCCAGGAACCGCACCCCACCACCGGCACCCCCCAACCCACCCGCGACGCCGCCGAGTTCGCCCTACTCGACGCCGCGATCCGGCTGGACCTGCCGCTGCTGGCCGTGTGCCGCGGGATGCAGGTCCTCAACATCGCCCGCGGCGGCACCCTGCACCAACACACCCCCGAGGTCGTCGGAACCACCGACCACCAGCCGGAGGTGGCCCGCTTCGGCAAGACGGAACTGTCAATCCGCCCCGCGTCGATGCTGGCGACGATCCTGGGTTCGTCCGCGCAGACCCACTGCCATCACCACCAGTCAATTGATCGGCTGGGTACGGGGCTGAAGGTGGCCGCGACCGCGCCAGACGGCACCATCGAGGCGGTCGAGCTTCTGGCCGCCACGTTTGTTGTGGGGGTTCAGTCGCATCCGGAGCAGGATCCGGCTGATGTGCGGTTGTTCGCCGCTCTGGTTCAGGCCGCGTGCCGTCGTAGGCAGCGGTCATGAGCTGGGCTGTCGATGGCCTCCCGGATGTGTGTGGTCCTGTGTGGGGGTCTGCTCTGGGCTTTCGTGCTTCCCGGCTTTCGTGGTCTGCTCGATGGGGTGGAGTGGTTTCTTTGGGGCCCCTACGAAGGAAGATCCCGTCGTGGGAAAGACGGGTGGGGAGCCTTCGGCCCCACGACCACGGCGAGTTTAGGGATCTTCCTTCTCCCCCAAAGAAACCACTCCACCCCATCGAGCACCGGGCGGGCGCTGGTTCGGCTTCGTGGGGGGCGGGTTCGCTGTCCCGCTCTCACCGGGCGCCGGGCAGCTTCGGCGCGGCCTTGCAGGCATGCCAATGGCATGCGAGCAGGGTGGGCCGAGAGCAGGGGTGGCTGGCGGGCAGGTTTGGCGAGCCCGAGCGGCGGCCTGCCTCTGCCTCTCCCACTTTCGTATCAGCGCGGCTGCCTGCAAGCCGCACCACCACCCACCTCCACTACAACAACCACTTCCACCACGCTCTAACCGCCACCTCCACCACGCTTTGGCGCGGAATCACAGCATCATTCGACCACCGCCTTTCTCGGGGCTCATCCATCAGCACATCGACCTTTGACCGCGCCCTGGGCCGGGGCACTGCTCCAGTCTGTCAGGGATTTGGGCTGGTGGAAGGAGTTCTCGGAGCCTGTGGATAACTTCGGCGCATGTGGATAGACGACTTGACAGATTCTTCGAGGGGCGTGCGGGAAGGAGAGCGGTGAGCAGCAGTCTCGACATCGTGAATCCGGCTACCGAGGAGGTGGTGGGGACCGTCGGGTTGGCGACGGTTGATGAGACCGATGCCGCCATTGCCCGGGCGCATGCCGCGTTGCCCGCTTGGCGGGAGATGGCGCCGGGGGAGCGGGCGCGGTTGTTGCGGCGGTTCGCCGAGGCCGTTGATGGGGATGTGGAGAATCTGGCGCGGTTGGAGGTGGCGAACTCGGGGCACACCATCGGTAACGCGCGGTGGGAGGCGGGCAATGTCCGTGACGTTCTGCATTACTTCGCTGGGGTGCCGGAGCGGTTGTTCGGTCGGCAGATTCCGGTGCCGGGCGGGGTGAACGTCACCTTCCATGAACCGCTTGGTGTGGTCGGAGTGATCGTGCCGTGGAACTTTCCGATGCCGATCGCGGGGTGGGGGTTCGCGCCCGCGCTCGCCGGTGGGAACACGGTGGTGGTCAAGCCCGCTGAACTCACCCCGCTTACCGCGTTGCGGTTGGCGGAGTTGGCTAAGCAGGCGGGTATTCCCGAGGACGTTTTTCAGGTGTTGCCCGGCCGGGGGTCGGTGGTGGGGGAGCGGTTCGTGACGCACCCGTTGGTGCGCAAGGTCGTCTTCACCGGGTCCACCGAGGTCGGCAAGCAGATCATGGCCGGGTGCGCCGACCAGGTGAAGCGGGTGACGCTTGAACTCGGTGGGAACAACGCCAATATCGTCTTCGCCGACGCCGATCTCGCGAAGGCCGCCGCGAAGGCGCCCGCGGCCGTGTTCGACAATGCGGGGCAGGATTGCTGCGCGCGGTCGCGCATTCTTGTCCAGCGTCCGGTCTACGACCGGTTCATGGAGTTGTTCGAGCAGGCCGTGCGGCAGGTCGTGGTCGGCGCTCCCGGTGACGAGGCCACCGAGATGGGGCCGCTGATCTCGGCCGCGCACCGGGACCGGGTGGCGTCCTATGTGGACGAAGCGCCGGTCGCTTTCCGCGGTGCGGCGCCGGATGGGCCGGGGTTCTGGTTCCCGCCCACGGTGCTCGGTCCGGTCGCGGCCGACCACCGGGCGGTCACCGACGAGGTGTTCGGGCCGGTGGTGGCCGTGCTGCCCTTCGATGACGAGGCCGAAGCCGTGCGGCTTGCCAACGACACCGAATACGGGCTGTCCGGCTCCATCTGGACCCGCGACGTCGGGCGGGCGCTGCGGGTGGCCCGGGGCGTCGAGGCGGGCAACCTGTCGGTCAACTCGAACTCCTCGGTCCGCTACTGGGCGCCCTTCGGGGGCTTCAAGCAGTCCGGGCTCGGGCGCGAACTCGGGCCGGACGCGGTCGCGGCGTTCACCGACGTCAAGAACGTCTTCATCGACACAGCGGACTAGCGACACCGCGAACCAGAACTAGACACAGCGGACCAGACACAGCAGACCAGGAGGACACCGATGACCAAGCGTCTCGACGGCCGCGTCGCCGTCATCACCGGCGGGGCCAGCGGCATCGGGCTCGCCTCGGCCCGCAGGCTTGCCGAGGAGGGCGCGCGGATCGTGATCGGCGATGTCGACCCCGACGGTGGGAAAGCCGCCGCCGACGAGGTCGACGGGCTGTTCGTGCGGGTCGACGTCACCAGCGAGACCGAGGTCGAGGCCCTGTTCCAGACCGCCGTCGACACCTACGGCTCGCTCGACGTCGCGTTCAACAACGCGGGCATCTCCCCGCCGGAGGACGACTCGATCCTCACCACCGGGCTCGACGCCTGGCGGCGCGTGCAGGAGGTCAACCTGACCTCGGTGTACCTGTGCTGCAAGCACGCCATCGGCCACATGCGCCGCCAGGGCCGCGGCTCGGTGATCAACACCGCCTCGTTCGTCGCGGTCATGGGCGCGGCCACCTCGCAGATCTCCTACACCGCGTCCAAGGGCGGCGTGCTGGCGATGAGCCGCGAGCTGGGCGTGCAGTTCGCCCGCGAGGGCATCCGGGTCAACGCCCTGTGCCCCGGCCCGGTGAACACCCCGCTGCTGCGCGAGCTGTTCGCCAAGGACCCCGAGCGGGCCGCGCGGCGGCTGGTGCACATCCCGATCGGCCGCTTCGCCGAGCCGGAGGAGATCGCCGCCGCGGTCGCGTTCCTGGCCAGCGACGACTCCTCGTTCATGACCGCGTCCTCCTTCCTGGTCGACGGCGGCATCTCCGGCGCGTATGTCACTCCCCTCTGACCCCGGTCACGGGCTGGACGACGTGCTCGCGGACGCGCTGTTCTGCCCGGTCCGCACGGGCAACGCGTTCGAGGAGACGATGGAGCGGATGCTCGCGGCCATCCGCCTCGGCGTCGTCCCGCCCGGCGGCAGGCTTCCCCCGGAACGCGAGCTGTCCGCGCGGCTGGGCGTCAGCCGGGTCACCCTGCGCGAGGCGCTGCGGGCCCTGCAGGAGTCCGGGCACGTCGAGTCCCGCCGGGGCCGCTACGGCGGCACGTTCGTCCGCGCCGTCCCACCGCCCCGGGGCGCGGCCGACCCGCTCGCGGCCCCGCCGGGGGAGCTGGAGGACGCGCTGACCCTGCGGTTCGTCCTGGAGACCGGCGCGGCCGAGACCGCGGCGGCGCGGTCGCTGACCCCCGAGGTCCGCAGACATCTGCGCGCCCGCCTGGCCGACTGCGCGGGCGCGGCCCTGGCCGACTACCGCCGCACCGACTCGCGCCTGCACCTGGCGATCGCCGAGGCCACCGCCGCACCGTCGCTGACCGGCGCGGTCGTCCACGTGCGCACCCGCCTCAACGCCCTGCTCGACGCGATCCCGCTGATTCCGGCCAACATCGAGCACTCCGATCGGCAACACCGGATCATCGTGGACGCTATCCTCGACGGCGACCCGCCCGCCGCGCGCAGGGCCATGGCCGAGCATCTCGCGGGCACGGCATCGCTGCTGCGCGGCTTCCTCGCCTGAGGGGCCAGGCTGTGATCGGCGGTGTGGGCTGTGCCGGGTTGACGCCCTCCGAACGGCGGGTTGACCTATCGTGATGCCATTGGACGACGAGGGGGTGACCACATGCGCGACGATCGGCGTCCGCCGCTGCCCGCCGCGGCCCGTCCCCCCGCGGGCCACCACCGCGACACCCCACCGACCGACCACGCCCGCGCGCCCCGGCCCCCGGCCCAGGTCCGCGAGGCCGTGCCCGACGGCCACCCCTATGAGGCTCACCTGAACGGCCATGTCCGCGAGGCCCCGCGCCAGCCCCCCCTACCGGCGGGCGACGCCTACGAGCCCCCCCGCAACGGCCACGCCCGCGAGATCCCCCCCGGCCCGACGCGCGCTGTCCCACTGAGCGGCCACCTGGGCGACCTCCCGCCCCACAGCCCCACCCCCGGCCTCCCGCCGAACGGCCACCCCCGCGAGGTGCCCAAGGGCCCTGTCCGCGAGGTGCCGAATGGGCATGTCCGCGACGTGCCGAACGGCCACCCCCACGAAGTGCCCAACGGCCTTGTCCGCGAGGTGCCCAACGGCCACGTCCGTGACGTGCCCAACGGGCACGTTCGCGAGGTGCCCAATGGCCACGCCCGTGAGGTGCCGAACGGTCCTGTTCGTGAGGTGCCCAACGGCCACGTTCGTGACGTGCCGAATGGCCACGTCCGTGACGTGCCCGACGGCCACGTCCGTGAGATGTCGAACGGGCACGTTCGCGAGGTGTCGCTGAGCGGCCCTGCGCACCGCGTTCCGCTGAATGGTCACGTCCGTGAGGTGCCGAACGGGCATGTTGGTGAGGTGCCGCTGAGCGGCGCTCCGCTGAACGGTCACGTGCGTGAGGCGCCTAACCGTCATGGTGGTGAGG
>NZ_JBVJIN010000012.1:46729-86871 GCF_055586285.1 Actinokineospora sp. NPDC051303 | reverse complement strand
GCGCCGTTGAGCGGCCCTGGGCGTGGTGGTCGGTCGAGCGGTCACTCAGGTGAGGTGCCGCTGAGCGGGCCCGCGCATAGTGCCCCGTTGAATGGTCACGTGCGTGAGGCGCCTAACCGTCATGGTGGTGAGGCGCCGTTGAGCGGCCCTGGGCGTGGTGGTCGGTCGAGCGGTCACTCAGGTGAGGTGCCGCTGAGCGGGCCCGCGCATAGTGCCCCGTTGAATGGCCACGTCCGTGAGGTGCCGAACGGTCCTGTTGGCGAGGTGCCGTCGAGCGGCCCCGGGCGTGGTGCTCCGCTGAACGGCCACGCCTGGGACGAGCCGCCGCACGACCCGGCGTTCGAGGTTCCGCCCACCGGCCGCGCCGTGCCGCCGAACGGCTCCCCGCGCGGTGTCCCGGCGAACGGGCACCCCCGCGAAATGCCGCCCACCGGCCCCGCTCGTGACCTCCCGCCCGGCCCCACCCGCGCTGTTCCGCTCAGCGGCCACCTCGGCGACCTCCCGTCCCACGGCCACCCGCACGGGGCCGCGGCGGACGACGAGGTCCGCGAGGCTCCGCCGACCGGTCGTCGTCGGCGCGCGGCCGAGCCCGGCCGACCTGCTTTCGAGGCTCCGCCGGGCGATGGGGTCCGCGAGGCCGCGCCCACTGGCCGTCGTCGTGCCGCCGAGCCCAGCGTCCCCGCTTTCGAGGCTCCGTCTGATGACGGCGTTGCGCCGACCGGCCGTCGTCGCGCGGCTTTCGAGCCGCCGTCGAGTGAGTCCGCGCCCCGACCCGGCGCGGCCCACGAAGCCCCCCGGGCGGGCCGCGCGCACCCGACCCCGCCGCCCGGCCGTCCCCACCCCACACCGCCGAACGGCTACCGCCGCGAAGCCCCGCTGCCCGAGCACGACGCCCCAGCCGCAGGCGCCCCCCAGAACGGGCAGCCCCGCCTGGACGTGCCCACCGAGCGCGTCCAGCCGCTCGCCCAGCCGCCCACCGAACGCGTCCAGCCCCTGACCGAGCGCGTCCAGCCCTTGGCCGAGCGGGGCCAGCCGCCCGCCGAACGCGTCCAGCCGCCCACCGAGCGGGTCCAACCCTTGGCCGAACGGGCCCAGCCGCTGCCGCCGACCGAGCGGGTGCGGCCGGTGCCGCCTCCCGTTCGGGGCCGTCCCGCTCCGCCGCCGTTTCCGGCTCGGCCGCGGCCGTATCCGGCTGGCGCGCCTCGGCCGATGCACCCCGGCGAGGCGCCCACCGAGGTCATGGCGCCGGTGCCCGCCGAGGTCGAGGACCCCACGGAGCTGATCCCAGCTGTCCCGGCCGCGGTCCCGGCCGACGACTACGACGACAGCTACGAAGACGACTACGACGACCAGGACTACGACGACCAGGACCGCGACGACCACGAGGACCCGGAAGACGAGGTCCCCGCCAAGAAGGCGCCGCCGAAGGCGAGTGGGGGCAGCGCCGTCGTGCAGGGCGTCGGCGAGCTCATGGTCACCTTGGGCCTGGTCGTGCTGCTGTTCGTGCTGTACGAGGTGTGGGTCACCGACCTGGTGTCCGCGGGCAAGCAGCGGGACGTCACCTCCGCCCTCGACCAGCAGTGGCAGGGGCAGAACGAGCGCACGCAGAAGTTCTCCTACGCCGACGGCGAGGGCATGGCGAAGCTCTACATCCCCGCGCTCGGCGAGGACTACCGCTTCACCATCGTCGAGGGCACCTCGAACGAGAACCTCGAAGTCGGCCCCGGCCACTACAAGCACTCCGCGCTCCCCGGGCAGCCGGGCAACTTCGCCGTCGCGGGGCACCGGGTGGGCAAGGGCGCCCCGTTCAACGACCTCGACCTGTTGCAGGCGTGCGACGCGATCGTCGTGGAGACCCAGACGAGTTGGTTCGTCTACCGGATGCTGCCCACCGAGGCCGACGCGCGCGACTGGGGCACTCGCGGCTCCGACCCGCTCTGCTCCGGCGTCGAGCCCCTCACCGGCCCGTACGCCGCCGCGGTGGGCCGTCAGATCGTCACCCCGAAGGACAGCGAGGTGGTCGCCCCGGTGCCGACCAACCCGGGATCGACCCTGCCGGAGGCCGAGCGCCGCAAGCTCATCACGCTGACCACCTGCCACCCGAAGTTCTCCAACAAGCAGCGGATGATTCTGCACGGCATCCTGGTGCGCGAGCAGCAGAAGAACCCGGCCGACCCCGACGCGGTCCCCGCTGAGCTGCGGGAGACCCGCTAACGGTTATCGGTCTCGTAGTCCCGGCTACACTCGTCGGTCCTGGTTCGGAGGGCGGCTGGTTGAGCGTGGACACGATGACGTCGGCGGTGTTCGAGCGCGGCGGCGAACTCCCGATCGAGGGCACAAGCTACGTGGGCAGGCTGCGGGAGACCGCCGACGCGCGCAGACTGCTCGGCGCGGGGCACCTGCTGACCCTCAGCGGCACCGGCGGGGTCGGCAAGACGCGGTTGGCGGGTCGGGTGGCCGCTGAGGTCGGCGAGCAGTACCGGGGCGAGGTCGTGTTCGTCCGGCTGGCCGAGCTGCGCGATCCCGACCTGGTGGCGGACACGGTCGCCGAGTCGATGGGGCTGCGGGACCAGTCCGGCCGCACCTCGACCGACCTGGTGGTCAATCACCTGCGGGACCGGCGGGCGCTGCTGGTGCTGGACAACTGCGAGCACCTGGTCGACGCCTGCGCCCGGTTCGTGGCCGCGGTGCTGCGGAACTGCCCCCGGGTTTCGGTCCTGGTCACCAGCAGGCAGTCGATCGGGGTGCCGGGGGAGCAGGTGTTCCCGGTGCCGCCGCTGGCGGTGCCGGACGCCGAGGACGTCCACTCGCCCGCCGACCTGGAGCGCTACGACGCGGTGCGGCTGTTCGTGGACCGCGCGCGGGCGGTGCGTTCCTCGTTCGCGGTCACTGAGGAGAACTACCGCCACCTGGCCCGGCTGTGCCAGGAGCTGGAGGGCCTGCCGCTGGCGATCGAGCTGGCCGCGGTGCGGGTGCGGTCGCTGTCGGTGAAGCAGCTCGCCGAGCGGCTCACCGACCGGCTGTCTCTGCTGACTGGCGGCAAGCGGACGGCGCCCAGGCGGCAGCAGACGCTGCTGGCGACCATCGAGTGGAGCTACGGGCTGTGCTCGGCGGCAGAGCAGCTCATGTGGGCGCGGACGTCGGTGTTCTCCGGCACCTTCAACATCGCCGCGGTGGAGCAGGTCTGCGGCGGCGACGGCGTCGACCCGGCCGACGTGCTCGACCTGGTCGACGCGCTGCTGGACAAGTCCGTGCTGGTCCGCGAGGAGCATGACGGCGAGGTCCGCTACCGGATGCTGGAGACGCTGCGGCAGTTCGGCTTGGCCCGGCTCACCGAGTCCGGCGACCGGCCCCGGGTCGCCCGGCGGCACCGGGACTGGCACGCCGAGCGCGCCGCCCGGTTCCAGGACGAGTGGCTCGGCCCGAACCAGGTGGCGGCGACGGCCGCGCTGCGGCGGGACTACCCGAACATCCGGGTCGCCTTGGACTTCTGCTTCACCGAGCCGGGCGAGGCCGCGGTCGGGGCGCGGATGATCGCCGACATCGTCGACTTCTGGTCCATCAGCGGCCGGTTCACCGAGTTGCGGGTCTGGATGGACCGGGCGCTGGCGACGCTGCCCGAGGACGCGCCGGAGCGGGTGACGGCCCTGCGGATTCTCGGCTGGACGGCGCTGTTCCAGGGCGACGCCGAGACGGTCGTGAGCTCGTTCGTCGCAGCCGCCGACCTGCTGGCGCGGCGGCCGGACGAGGTGGAGGCGGCCTACATCGCCAACGGCTGGGGCGTGGCCGGGGTGTTCAGCGGCCACCCGGAGGCCGCGGTGCCCCAGTTCCGCGCCGCCATGGCGGGGTTCGAGGCGACCGGGGTGCGCCGGGGCCTGCTGTCCACCCCGCCCGGCTACGGCCTCGCGGTCGGCCTCACCGAGGACTACGAGAAGGGCCGGGAGATCCTCAACGCGGCCATCGCCCGCTGCGCCGAGCTCGATGAGACCCACTGGCGCTCGTGGACGCTGTGCGTGCTGGCCTTCCTCGACATGAAGGCCGCCCACGACGCCGAGCGCGCCGCTCCGCTCGCCGTCGAAGCGCTGCGCATGGCGCACACGGTGGGCACGGTCGAGGTCGAGGCGTTCACCACCGAGCTCTTGGCCGCCATCGCCAGCCACCAGGGCGACCACGTCCGCTCGGCGACCCTGCTCGGCGTCGCCGACGCGGGCTGGACCGCGATGGGCTCGTCCACCGCCGCCTACGTGCCGCTCAACGAGCTCCGCGAGGAATACCTGGCGCTGACCCGGAAGGCGCTGAGCGACGCGGCGTTCGCCAAGGCCTTCGACCACGGCCGGACCCTGCCGCCCGAGGACGCCCTGCGCTACGCCGTCGAGCGGGCTCCGGAGCGCTCCGCCGTGGACACCGTCCTGACCAAACGCCAGGCCCAGATCGCCAAGCTGGTCGCCCAGGGCATGACGAACCGGGAAATCGCCGACCACCTGGTGATCTCCACCCGCACGGTGGAGACGCACGTGGAGCACATCCTCACCAAGCTGGACTTCCAGAGCCGAGCGCAAATCGCCGCCTGGGTGACGACCACGGGCGAGTGAGCGCCGATCGGGTCCACTGTCGACACGCGACCCTCGGTGACCGCCGGTGACGTAACGCTGCGTTACTCGCCCGTATCGGGTGGTGCGGCGTTACCGAACTTCACTCGGATAGCGCAATTGTCGATCAACGACTTGTCGTACACCGCTATGGAGACGTAGACCAACACCACTGGTGGGTGAGCGGTGGAGGAAAAATGTCCGATTCGGTGAACACCAACTGGCAGAGTTTTTGGGCGGACATCCCCCAGGAGAGCGGCGTCGCGATCTGGGACAGCTCGCCCAGCGTCACCGCGACCGCGCAGCTTCCCTGGTTCGAGCCGCACTTCGCCGAGGCGCTGCCGGTGCTCGACGTCGGCTGCGGCAACGGCACCCAGTCCGCGGCGCTCGCCGAGCGCTACTCGCGCGTGCTGGGCCTGGACTTCGCCCCGGCGGCGATCGAGCACGCGCGCAAGCTCCAAGCGGACTCGCCGGTCGAGTTCCGCACCTTCGACCTGGCCGACACCGCGGCGGCCCGCGCCCTGCACGACGAACTCGGCGACGTGAACATCTACATGCGCGGCGTCCTGCACCAGATGCCCGACGAGCGGCGGGCGGACGCCGCCGCCTCGCTCGCGGTGCTGCTGGGCGAGACCGGGCGCCTGTTCGCCGTCGAACTCGCGCCCGCGGCCGGGTTGACGATCAAGTCGGCGATCGAGCAGAGCCCGGACGCGGTGCCGAAGATGCGGCAGGTGTTCAAGCACGGCCTCACGCCCGCGGCCTGGGAGGACGGCAAGCTCGAAGCCGTGCTGACCGCGGCGGGCATCGAGATCGTGGACAGCGGGTCGACCACGTTGCAGGGCACCGACACCCTGCCCAACGGCGACCGGCTGGACCTGCCGATGAACTACGTGATCGCCCGCGCGGGCCGCTGAGCCCGGCCCCGGTGGCCGCCCTGCCCCGGGCGGCCACCGGCGCGCGCCCTGTCCCAGAGTGTGATGACGCGGAACACGCGGCCTCCCCATGGACGCCGTGATCCGGTTAGGGTCGAAACTGTGGTGGTCCGGTGATCGAGAAAATCCTGCCCACCGCCGTCGTGGCGGTGGAGGCCTATGACGACCCGCCCGAGGCGACCCTGTTGCCGGAGGAAGAGGCGGTGGTGGCGAAGTCGGTGGACAAGCGCCGCCGCGAGTTCACCACGGCGCGCCACTGCGCCCGTCAAGCCCTCGCCCAACTGGGCAGGCCCCCCGCCGCCATCCTTCCTGGCGAGCGCGGCGCCCCCCAGTGGCCGGACGGCGTCGTCGGCAGCATGACCCACTGTGCGGGCTATCGGGCCGCGGTCCTGGCCGAGGCCGCGGACGTGGTGACCGTGGGAATCGACGCCGAACCCCACGTGCCCCTTCCCGAAGGCGTCTTGGACGCGGTGACGCTGCCCGACGAACGCATCCATCTCTCCGTGCTGGCCAAGAACCACGCGGACGTGCACTGGGACAAGCTGCTCTTCGCCGCGAAGGAAAGCGTCTACAAGTCCTGGTTCCCGCTGGCCCGCAAGTGGCTGGGCTTCTCCGAAGCCCGCATCCGCCTGAACCCGAAGGGCACCTTCACCGCGGACCTCCTCGTTCCCGGCCCGACAGTCGACGGCAAGGAAATCACCGGCTTCGACGGCCGCTGGCTCGCCGCCAACGGCCTCATCGTCGCCGCCATCACCATCACCACCTGACCGTTTGCCCGCCGCGGCGTCAGAGTCGTCGGACGCGCAGCACACCGGTCAGCATCGGGAGGGTGAACTCGCCGCTGCCGGTGTCCGGTGTGCGCGCGAGGAAGGCGTGGATGCGGTCGAGCGCAGCCTGTCGGTCCGGCTCCGGCATGACCACCATCCCAGCGCGCGTCGCGAGCGTCGCGACGAGGGAATCGGCTGTTCGGCGCTGCCCGTGCGGGAACTCGGCCTGCTCCGGCGAGCCGAACCGGGAGGGCAGACCGTGGCCGGGGAGGTACGTGCCCGCCGTCGCGGCGCGCCAACCGCCGAGCGTGTCGCGTGGGCCGATGGCGGCGGCGCCGCTGACCCGTTCGAGTTCGGCGACCCACCCGACCCGGTCGTCCAGGACGTTCCACAGGCCGGCCAGGACGCCCCCGGGCGCGAGGACCCTGGCGATCTCTGGTCCCGCGGCGGCCATGTCGAACCAGTGCAGCGCGTTCCCGGCCAGCACGGCGTCCACGGACGCGTCCGGCAGCGGTATCGCCTCGGCGCTGCCCGCCAGCGCGCGGACCCCGGGCAGCGCGCGGCGCAGTTCGGCCAGCATCGCCGGGTCGGGTTCGACCGCGACGACGCCAACGCCCGACGCGACCAGCGCGGCGGTGAGCTTGCCGGTTCCCGCCCCCAGGTCAAGCACCCGCGGCCCAGGCGCGGCACCGCACCGCGGCCCGCGCGTAGTCCGGCCGGTGCTCGGCGTACGCCCCCGCCACCGCGCCGAACGACAAGCCAGGAATCGGTCGCTCCCCCATACAGCGACCGTACCCACCGACAGAAGCGGAAAGCGCCCCGCAGCCCCCGCGTCGTCCTAGTTCAGGAGCGCCCAAGGGGCCGGATAGTGCCTTCGGGACATTTCGGATCGCGCGTTGCTACTGTGCGGGCGAGGCGTGGATGTTGCGTGCCGCAACCAACGGGAGGCGACGATGGGAGCCGGTTCCGGGCCGTGGACCGAGCCGGGCGCGTTCGAGGTGGCCCCTGGGGTGCACCGCATTCCGCTGCCCTTGCCGAACGACGGTCTGCACGCGGTCAACGTCTACGCCATCGAGACCGGTGGCGGGGTGGTGCTCATCGACTCGGGGTGGGGGCTGCGGGAGGCGCGTGACCTGCTGGAATCGTCGCTGGGGGCGGTGGGGTACGAGTTGGGGGACGTCCAGCGGTTCCTGATCACGCACATGCACCGCGACCACTACACGATGGCCGTGGAGTTGCGGCGGATGTTCGGGACGAAGATCGCCCTCGGGCTCGGCGAGCAGCCCAACATCGAGGCGGCCATCGCGGGGGAGACCGAGAGCCAGTTCCGGGCGCTGGTCCAGTGGGGCGCGGACCCGCTGGTGGACCGCCTGCGCGCGCTCTACGACGCCCGGGACCCCGGCCGCCCCCGCTACGAACTGCCCGACGACTGGATTCCGGGCGCACAGGACGTCCAGGTCGGCGACCGGGTGCTGCGGGCCGTGCCGACACCGGGCCACACCCGAGGCCACGTGGTGTTCGTGGACGAGGCGGCGAGGTTGTTGTTCGCCGGGGACCACGTGTTGCCGCACATCACCCCGTCCATCGGGTTCGAGCCCGCGCGGGCCGACCTGCCGCTAGGGGACTACCTGGACTCCCTGCGTCTCATGCGAACCTTCCCCGACTTGCGGTTGCTGCCCGCCCACGGCCCCATCGCCGAGAGCGTCCACACCCGCGTCGACGAACTGCTGACCCACCACGAGAACCGGTTGGCCGAAACCGCCACCGCCGTCCGCGACGGCGCCGCAACGGCGTTCGACGTCGCCCGCCAACTGGGCTGGACCCGCCGCGCCCGCCACTTCGACACCCTGGACCTGTTCAACCAGGTCCTCGCCACCGGCGAGACCGCCGCCCACCTCGACGTCCTGGTAGCCCGAGGCGACCTCAAGTCATCCACAGTGGACGGTGTGGTCGAGTACCTCCCCATGCCCCACACCACCACCCCCGACTGACCTCCCCACCAACACGAGCACACCGCCCGCCTACGCCCCCAGCGCCACGCGCCGCCCCGAGCGGCAAAAGCCCAGCGACACCGCTTGCTCAACGGCACCGCCTGCGGGCACCACTCGCGGAGGGGCGTCGCCTGAGGGGCACCGCGCGCGGAGGCCGCTCGCTGAGCGGCACCGCATGGGGGTACCACTCGCTGAGCGATGCCGCGTGCGAACGCCGCTCGCTGAGGGGCGTCGCTTGAGGGGCACGCGCTCGCTCAGCGGCACCGCGTGCGGGCACCACTCGCCCAGCGTGCCGCGCGATGGGCACCGCCCGCTGAGGGGTGCCGCGTAAGGTGCCGCTGGCTGAGGGCGTCGCTTGAGGCACCGCGTGCGGTGGGTGGTACCGCTCGCTGAGCGGCACGGCGTGAGGGTGCCGCTAGCTCAGCGGCCCCCCTCAGCGGGGCGTTGCCCGCCGAGGGGGGCCGAGTGTGGATGCCGCTAGCTGAGGGTGTCGCCAGAGGGGCACCGGGTGAAGAGGCACCGCACGCTGATCTGCGCCGCGCCAGGCGCCACTCGCTCAGCGTGCCGCGCAAGGGGCGCTGCCCGCTGAGGGGTGCCGCGTGCGAGCGCCGCTCGCTGGCAGGTGTCGCCTTAGGGGCACCGCGTGAAAGAGGCACCACCCGCTGATCTGCGCCGCGCCAGGGCGCCACTCGCTCAGCAGTACCGCGCGAGAGGCGCTGCCTGTTGGGGGTGCCGCCTGAGAGGCGCAGCCCGCAGGTGCACTGCCCCCGAGCGTGCCGCTCACTGATCGGCACCGCGTGAGGGCGCGACTCGCTCACCGGCGCCGTGCGAGGGGCACCGCTCGTTGAGGGTGCCGCCTGGGAGGCGCAGCCCGCAGGTGCGCTGCCCCCGGGCGGTGCCGCTCGCTGAGCGGCACCGCGTGAGGGCACCGCTCGCTCAGCGGTGCCACGCGAGGGCGCTGCCCGTTGCTGCCCGTTGAGGGGTGCCGCGTGTGGGCGCCGCTGGCTGAGGGGTGTCGCCTGAGGGGCACCGCGTGAAGAGGCACCGCCCGCTGATCGGCACCGCGCCGAGGTGCCACTCGCTCAGCGGTGCCGCGCGAGGGGCACCGTCCACTGAGGGTGCCGCCTGAGAGGCGTAGCCCGCTGAGATGCACTGCCCCTGAGCGGTGCCGCTCGCTGAGGGGCACCGCCCCTGGGCGGTAGCGCCCCGCAAGCGCGCCTACCTCCTGGGAGACACTGGGGTGGGCAGGTGCCGCTCCAGCGCTGCGCCGAAATGGGTGGCACGAACGTGGGGCATCAGCCGCAGTGGAGTGAGCGAGGTGAGGGCTCAGCTCGCGACCGAACTCGGCTGCCGCACCAGTGCGCGTGTTGGGTCCGTGTACCGCAGCGCTCCCGGGAGTCGATGTTGTCGGGTGTCTCGTGGTTTCCTCCTCTTAGTCGGTGTCCTCAGTGCCAGCGTGTATCCAGAGCGGCGCCGTCCCGGACGGCTGTCAGTCGAAAAGGGACGGTTGGCCGTTTGGCGCGGCGCCCTCGATGGCCAGGATGCGGAGCTTGGTCGTCGCGCCGTTGCCCGCGGAGAAGCCGCCGACCTTGCCGCCCGCGGCCAGGACTCGGTGGCAGGGCACGATGATCGGGTACGGGTTGCGGCCCAGCGCTTGGCCGACCGCCTGGGCCGACCCGGGGGTGCCCAAGCGGTCGGCGACTTCGCCGTAGGTGAGGGTTTGGCCGACCGGGATGGCGCGGGCGACCGCGTAGACGCGCCGGTGGAACTCCGGCACGCCCGCCGGGTCCAAGGCGATGTCGGCTAAGTCGTCCGCCTCGCCGCGCAGCAGCGCTGTTATCCGGTCTATGGCTGACCGCACCGGCACGGGTGGGTCGGCCTCGACCGCGTATGAACGCAGCCTGGTGGCGGTGGCCGCGTCGTCGCGTTCGGGTAGTTGCACGGCGGTGATGCCGTGCTCGCCCCACGCGATGCCGCAGCGGCCGATCGCCGTGTCGAACAGGGTGTGCCCCCGCGGGCCGACGCCCCCGGGGGCTGCTGGTTTGCTCATGTGCCGTCCTCCCTCCTGGCGCGAAACAGTGTGCCAGCGGGGTACGACAATTCCCTCAAGCCGACAGCAGGCGCTGGAAAAGCGACCGGTACCGGCGCAGCGCCAGCCGCAGGTCCTCGGTCTGCGCCTGCGCCTCCAAGCCGCGCCGATGCTCGGTGAACGTGGCCGCAAGCGCTTGCAAGACCTGCTCGACCAACCGGTCCGCCGCGCGCACGGCTTCCCGCGGGTCGTCCACGAAGCCGGTCTGGACCGCCTGCCAGCGTTCGCGGAAGCGGGCTATCTCGTCGTCGGAGAACAGTGGAGCGCCTTCGACGTCGGCGGGGCGCGCGGTGTCCTGGTCCACGGAGGGACCGGGGTCGTGGGCGGGCGGGCCGTCGGAGAGCCGTGGATCTGCGGCCCTCGGGTCGGTGGCGCGGGGATCGGCCAAACCGGGGTGGTTCTGTCGCACGGAATTGCCTCCTGGTCAGCTGACGGCGTGTCCGGCGTCTTCGTTCACCAGTTCCTCGAACAGCGACCGGTAGCGCACGATCGCCTCGCGAAGCTCCTCTGTGGACACCTGGCTGCGGTCCTGCCTGCACTTGACCTGATGCGCGATCCGGTATTGCTCCACAGTGTGCGAGTGGCGCACCGACAGGTCCGCGAACCGCTGTTCCGGATCTGTGTCGGACGGATAGCCGCGCTCGGCCATCACCGCTGTCACGAGCCGGTCCGCGTCCTTCACGGCTTCGCTGGGGTGGTCTACGAACTGCTC
Source organism: Actinokineospora sp. NPDC051303 (assembly GCF_055586285.1). Taxonomy (NCBI): domain Bacteria; kingdom Bacillati; phylum Actinomycetota; class Actinomycetes; order Pseudonocardiales; family Pseudonocardiaceae; genus Actinokineospora; species Actinokineospora sp. NPDC051303. The sequence continues at coordinate 75,791 of NZ_JBVJIN010000012.1, read as the reverse complement.
TTGCACCAACGCCCACTGCTGCAGATAGCGCTCTCGCGCGGAAGAGGACAGCGGCTTGATCTCCAACTGCTCATGGCGCTTCTCACGATCGGCGAGTTCCCGTTCCGCCGCGCGCCGGGGTTGCTCGCGCACGGTCCGGTCGTACTCGGGGCCAAAACGCTCCCGTAGATGCTTGCGGTAAGACTGCCGCCGAACCACGAACGCGATCACGAGAAGCACCACGACGACCGCGACGGCGATACCGATGATCGCGGCTGTCGACATCGGAATCTCCTTTCCGGACAAGGGAATCTTGCTGTTCGGAATACCCGACGTCGCAGGTCGTGAAACGGGCGCCGCCGCACGTTGGGCCATTCGGCCTAGTCGCGCCGGTCAGCACCCGCACCCGGCGGCGACCGCCGTGAGCGGGTCGGTTTCCCGCTGTGCCAACGTTCCCGCGATCGCGAACCCCTCCCGCGCCCAGTACTCGAACCCGCCGAGCATTTCCCGCACGCGGTAGCCGAGTCGGGCGAACTCCAGCGCGGCCCGCGTCGCGCCGTTGCAGCCCGGTCCCCAGCAGTAGGTGACCACGTCGGCGGACGGGGGCACGGTCTCGGCCGCCCGCGCGGCGATCTCCCGGGTCGGCAGGTGCAGCGCGCCGGGGATGTGCCCCTGCTCCCACGCCTCGGTCGAGCGCGAGTCCACCACGACCAGCCCGGGCGCGCCCGCAGCGAGGGCGGCGTGGACGTCGCTGACGTCGGTCTCGAAGGCGAGGCGGGCGGTGAAATGGGCGACGGCGTCGATTGTCATGCCCTGATCCTCTGTGGAGCGCGCCCGCGACGACAGTGGCGGGAACGCCGCTCTACGCTAAGATTCCGCCATCAGAACCGTGAGCGTCCTCGCCTACGAAGGCATGTCCGCCTTCGAGCTCGGCATCGTGACCGAGGTCTTCGGCCTGCCCCGCCCCGAGTTGGACGTTGACTGGTACCGGCTCACCCTGTGCGCGGACGGGCCGGTCCGCGTGGTCGGCGGGGCCACCCTGCACGCCGACGCCGGTCTGGCCGCGCTCGCCGCGGCCGACACCGTGATCGTTCCCGGGGTGCCGGACGTGCGCGCCGAGGTCGCCCCGGCGCTGGTCGCGGCCCTGCGCGCGGCGCATGCCCGGGGCGCGCGCCTGGTCTCGATCTGCTCGGGCGCGTTCGCCCTGGCCGCCGCGGGCCTGCTCGACGGCAGGCGCGCGGCCACCCACTGGCGCTACGCCGACCTGCTCGCCGCCCGGCACCCGGAGGTGCTGGTCGACCCGGACGTCCTCTACGTGGACGACGGCGACGTTCTCACGAGCGCGGGTAGCGCCGCCGGGATCGACCTGTGCGTGCATCTGGTCCGCGCGGACTTCGGCGCGGCCGTCGCCAACGCGGTGGCCCGCCGCCTGGTCGTCCCGCCGCACCGCGAGGGCGGGCAGGCGCAGTTCATCGAGACCCCCGTGCCCGCTCCTGCCGACGACCCGGTAAGCGCGAGCATGGCGTGGGCTCTTGCCAACCTCACCACCCCGCTTACCGTCGAGGCGTTAGCCCGCCACGCGCACCTGTCGCCGCGCACTTACCTGCGCCGGTTCAAGCAAGCCAGCGGCACGAGCCCGATCCGATGGCTGATCGCGCAACGGGTGCAGGCGAGCCTGGCCCTGCTCGAATCCGGGGACGGGTCGGTCGCCGAGGTCGCCGCCGCTGTCGGCTTCGACAGCCCGGTCACCTACCGGCACCACTTCGCCCGCGCGATGCGGACCTCGCCCTCGGCGTACCGGCGCGCGTTCCGGGCGCGCCGAACCTGATTACTCGCCTTGCTCTATAGAGACCAGGCTCGGGTCGCCGAACTGGTAGCCGACACCGCGCACGGTCCGGACGAGAGCGGGGCCCAACTTGCCGCGCAACCGGCGGATGTGCACGTCGACAGTGCGCTCGCTGACGTAAGAGGTGTGCCACACCTCGGTCATCAGGCCGCGCCTGCGGTGCACCCGGCCGGAGTTGGCGGCCAGGAACAGCAGCAGGTCGAACTCCAGGCGGGTCAGCGCGATCTCCTCGCCGTGCCACAGGACGCGGCGGGCGTCCACCAGCACGCGCAGCGGCGCCCGGGTGCCGGGCAGGGCCACCAGCACGCCGGAGCGGGCCGGGGTCTCGGTGACCGTCACCTGCTGGTCGCCGAACGCGTTCAGGGCGCGGAGCAGGTCCGCGGTGAGAGTGGGGATGCGGTCGGCGTCCGCGGTGACGTTGACGGTCAGCGACAACCGAGTGGGCTGATTCTGGACATGCTGAAGCGGCGCGGCCATAAGAGAGTCCTGGTGGTTTCCGAAGGAGGTGGTGGGAGCGGGCGAGGTCAGAGTCGACATCGCCTTCCGGTGATCACTTCGGGACGCACCAGTCCAGTCGACCAGGGAGACCGCGCGCGGTCAACGCCTGTTCCGGAAGGTGGGACTACTCCGGATAGTGCTCTATGGCCAGGTACGGGTGCAGGACATCCGCGCCACGCGGCAGGAACCATTCGTCAAAGTCCAGGCCAGGCGTGCCGAGCAGGTCGATTTCGTCCTCGCCGCCCTCTTCCGCCTCCAGGTCGTAGAGGCGCTCGTGATCGAGATCGGCGAAAACGCGCTCGTCGAATGCGGCGAAGATCTCTTTCAGGGGAAGCTCGTCAAGCAGGCCCGCGAGGTCGAGTTGGACGCTCGCCTCGGTCTTGAGCACGTGCAGGGCCAGCGCCTCGGCGGTGCACAGCGGCGGCGTCCACTCCGGCTGCGAGAGCCGGTAGCCCAAGATGGCGGTGACGACCAGGAACTGCTTCGCGAAGAGGGCGCCGTAGTGCTCCGCGTAGCGCTGCGGGAGCTGGTTGAGCACGCTGAGCGCCTCGACCTCGCTGGCCGAGCTTTCCGCGTCCTCAAGTTCCTGCACGTCGGCGAACAGCTCGTCGGTCAGGATCTCCATGCCCTGCACCAGCGCGCCCGCGACCAGCCGCGCGGCCTCCTCGGAGATCGGGCAGTCCGGGTCGTCGGGCCGGTGGCCGAACGCGTCGAGGCCGAAGGCGCGCAGCGCGTCAGCGGAGGACCGCAGCTCCTCGCGCAGGGCGGCGATCTCCTCCTCGGTGAGTTCGGCCTCGTCGTCCTCGGGGTCTTCCACGGCGTCGTTCAGCGCCGCGGCCAGGTCGTCGTCGGTGGCGATGACCTCGCATCGCCCGACCGACCAGGTGGACAGCAGCTCCGTCTGCGCCAGCAGCTCGGTCAGCACGTGCCGGGCGGCCTCTTCCGCGAACGCGAGCGCGGGCGCGTCGAGCAGCCAGGTGATGACCGCGCCGCCCGGGTGGACCGCGACCCGGTGGTCGAGCGGCTCCACCTCGACGCCTTCCGGGCCTTCGATGCCCGCGAGCAGGTCGAGCTGCTCGTCGAGCAGCGCGGCGACCCCGTGCCGTTGCAGCGGGTCGAGCTCCGGCGCGTCGGCTGCGGGAGAGACATCGGCGGTGAGCTGGTATTCCACGTTCGGCAGTCTAGGGCGTCTCGGCGGGCCGGTAGCGCGGGCGGGCGCACCGGTGTCGCGGCTGTGCTCAGTCGCCCCACTCGGCTGGTGAGTCGGTCGACGCCACGCCCGGTATTTCGCCGCTTCGGAAGGCGTCCACGAACAGGCGATGGTCGGTGCGGGTCTGCTCGGCGTAGCGCAGGGCGAACTCGACCACGGCGGCGGTGAACTCGTCCCCTCGGTCGCCGATGGCCGAGGCGATGGCTTCCTCGCTCTGGAAATCGACCAGGGTCTGGTCGGAATCAGAGTCGGACACGCAGTGCGTCTTCGCCGTCGCCCGTCCGAGGGATTCGACCACCGGTCGGATGTCGGCGGGCTCGGTGAGGTCCGACCAGTCCAGGTCCGCGACGTAGGGCGACAGCTCCGACACCACGTACCCGACGCCGTCGAGGTCGGTGTAGCCCAGCCACGGGTCGGCGTGCGCCTGCAGCGCCCGCTGAGACACCGCCGTGCGGTGCCCGTGGTGGTGGAAGTACGCCCGGATCTTCTCGTCGGGCACGATCCGGCTCGGCGCGGCCACGTTCGCCTGCTTCATCGACAGCACCACGTCGTTCTCCAGCGCCTGCGTGCGCCCCTCGACCAGCACGTTGTACGCGGGCAGCCCGGCCGACCCGATGCCGAAACCGCTGCGGCCCACCACGTCCTTCACCCGGTAGCTCAGGCTGCCGCTGGCCCGCTTGCCGCTCGGGATCGTGTCCAGGTACCGCTCGAACGCCCGTTCAGCGGCGGCGCGCTCGTCCCGGCCGAGCGCGCGCACCCCCGGGCCGATCCGGAACACCCGGTCGTAGTCGTGGACCGCGGTGATCTCCTCCAGCAGCGCGATCCTGGTCGCGAGCCGGGCGCGCAGCAGCACGTCGCGCAGCACGCCCTCGGTGGTGTCCAGCCGCAGGCCGACCAACTCGTCGCCCGGGTTCTCCGCGAACGAGCGCACCTGCCGGACGTACGCGCGGGTGTAAGCGCGGACCAGCGCCGCGATAGCCGAATCCGGCAGCGCCTTGCGCCAGCCCAGCAGCGCCATGCTCGCCGCGAACCGGCGCACGTCCCAGGTGAAGCAGCCCAGGTACGCCTCATCGAAGTCGTTGACGTCGAAGACGAGCGCGCCCTCGGCGTTCATGTAGGTGCCGAAGTTCTCCGCGTGCAGGTCGCCCTGGATCCACACCCGGCTCGTCCGCCGGTCGGCCCACTCGTCCGGCTCGTCGGCCATGTCGGCGTAGAACAGGCACGCGCTGCCCCGGTAGAAGGCGAACGGCTCGGCGGCCATCTTGCGGAACTTGTGCCGGAACGCGACCGGGTCGGCGCGCATCAGGTCGGCGAACGCGTCCAGCAGCACGGCCACGATGCGCGCGCGGCGCTCCTCAGTCACGGGGACCTCCCTCGTCGGGCTGAGGCTAACTGGATTTTCGGGTCACAGTAGGACCACACATTCGTGACTGAGTAGAGAAGAAGTATCCGTATGGGTGGTTCTTCGCTGGTCGGACCGGGTAGAGCGATTCATCCAATCGAGTATTTCGATCTTTCGATCGCCTATTTCGGGTGGGTCCTGAGTCACAGTGGTGGTGTCGTCTGCCCTGCCTGGGAAAGGAAGTAGCAAGGGAATGAGCATCTACCTCATGGGGCTCTTCTGGGTCCTGGGAGCGGGCCTCGTGACCGCGGCCGTCGCCTACTTCTGTCGTCGCATCGGCGCGACGGACGGCTCGGTGCAGAACAACGAGGCCGCGGGGCAGGTGTTCACCATCGTCGGCGGTCTGCACGCGGTGCTGCTGGCGTTCGTCCTGATCTCCCTCTTCGACGCGGTGAACGGCGCGGAAGACGGCGCTTCTCGCGAGGCGGACAACCTTGTCGCCGCCTACTGGTCGGCGGACGCGTTGCCCGAGCCCGCGCGGACCGACGTGCGAGACCTGGTGGTCTCTTACGCGGGCACCGTCGTAGACCAGGAGTGGCCGGACATGGTCCGCGGCACCAGCGCCGTCGCGGGCGACGGCGCGGAGAAACTGGACCAGCTCCGCAAGACCATCAGCCAGGCCCAGGTGACAGACGACTGGCAGAACAGCCAGAAGACCACCGCCGCGGACAAGCTGTTGGAGGTCTACCAGGCCCGGCAGGCGCGGCTGAGCGCCGCGGGCAGCGACGGCGTCAGCACCGTCATGTGGTTCGCGCTGATCGCGGGCAGCGTCATGTCCGTGGCCATGCCGCTGCTGTTCGTCGGCCCGCGGCCCACCACGCACATCATCATCGTCTCGATCCTCGCCGCGACCCTGGCCCTGCTGCTGTTCGCCACCTACCAGCTGCAAAACCCCTACGCGGGAGGCGCGAAAGTGGAACCGGCCGCCTTCGAGAACGTCCTGGAACGGTTGCGATGAACCTCCGCGCCGCCATGTCGGGGGCGGGCGTCGCCTGTCTGATCCTGGCGAGCAGCGTCGCACTGTCCGGCGAAGAGGGCCGCGCGGCACCTGTCACGACGCGCGCGGTCGACTGCACTTTCCTGCGCGTGCACAGCAACGGCCAGTCAAGCCTGTCGGTGCTGAGCCGCGTCCGGCTGTCCAACGGCGCGACAGAGCGGGTCCGCACCCTGGAGTACCAGGTCAACGCCCTCGGGTACGCGCCCGCGGCGAAACTCTCTTACGGCCTGGCAAACAGACACGCGGGCGGCGCGTTCGGCGACGGCGCCCACCTGGTCACGGTCGCCTACAGCGGGCAGACCCAGGACTTGGGCCCGGTCCGGCGGGTCAGCCACCCACTGCCCGCGGACAAGTTCCGCGGGGCGACAGCGGGCGCGGTCAAGGGCGGCGTTCTGTATGTCCGTTCCGGCCGCGTGCTCTATGGGATTGACGTCAACCCGGGCAGTGAGACTTACCGCGGTCTGGTCAAGGTTGTCCCGCTGTGGCCTGCGCTGCTGTCGGCGTCGGTTGACGACTTTGACGTGCGGCCGTCTGACGGCTCGCTCTACGGCGTGTCGACGCATCTGACGCCGTTCGGCTGGGTGGTCCGGATCAACCCGGCCACCGGGTTCGTCTCACTGGTTCACCGGGCCTGGCTGCCCAGCGGGAATCCGTATGGCGCGGCACTCATTGGGCCGGACGACGCGCTCTATGCGGCGGCTAACCGGTCCGCTGGACGGAGTCGGCTGTACCGGGTGAGCCTGGCGTCGCACGGCACTGCCCAAGAGATCGCGGTGTGGCCTGCGGTGGACTCAGCTGATGCCACGGGGTGCGTTCCTGCGTCGGCACCTCCACCCGGGCCGCCGCCACCTCCTCCACCGCCCCCTCCGCCACCGCCGCCTCCTCCACCACCACCGCCTCCGACGGGAGAGCCCCCGCAGCCTCCGCCGACGGGGGAGCCTCCGCCTCCACCCGCACCGCCACCTCCGCCACCTCCGCCTCCGCCGCCGCCACCACCACCTCCGCCGCCAGGGGAGCCGCCGCCACCACCTCCGCCGGGGGAACCGCCGCCGCCTCCGCCGCCGGGGGAGCCGCAGCCGCCGCCTCCACCGCCCGGGGAACCGCCGTCTGCGGAGCCTTTGCCTTCGGCGCCGCCGGTTGCGCAGCCGCCGCCTGTGCAGGCGCCTGTTCGGCCGCCGGTGGCGTTGCCTGCGCCTGTTGTGCCTGCGCCGGTGGTTCCGACGGTTCCGGGGCGGACGACGACTGTGGTGCCGGACGCGCCGCGGCCGGTGGTTCCGCCGGGGCGGTCGCCTGCGGCTCCGGTGCCGGGGCGGGTTGAGCCTGCGCCGCCTGCGGCTTCGGCGGCTCCGGCGACGTTCCGGGCGCTTCCGGATAAGGCTGCTGATGTGCGTAAGGCGAAGAACGGGGTTCAGGAGAAGCGGCGGTGGGGGTTGACGGCGTTGATTCTGATCATGGGGGCTAGTGCTGCCTCGGCTGGGATTCGCAGTCGGCATCGGTGAGGGTGTTGGGTTGCCTGCGTGGGGTTGCTCGATGGGGTGGAGTGGTTTCTTTGGGGCCCCTACGAAGGAAGATCCCGTCGTGGGAAAGACGGGTGGGGAGCCTTCGGCCCCACGACCACGGCGAGTTTAGGGATCTTCCTTCTCCCCCAAAGAAACCACTCCACCCCATCGAGCACTGGGCGGGCGTCGGTTCGGCCTGGTTGGGGGGCGGGTTCGCTGCTCTACCCCATCGAGCACCTGGCAGGGTTCGTGCGGCTTCGTTGGGGCGCGGGTTCGTTGCCCGGTCCGCTCTATCGAGCACCTGGCAGGGCCGGGGGCGGCTTTGTGGGGGACGGGTTCGCTGCTGGCTCCGCCCCATCGAGGACTGGGCGGGCGTTGGTTCGGCCTGGCAGGGAGGTGGTTAGGGCGGGGTGCGGCTTCGTGGGGGCGGGTTCGCTGCTTGTTCCGCACCGTCGAGTGCCTGGCAGGGCCTGGTGCGGTTGGCAGGAGGGCGGGTTTGTTGCCCGGTCTAACCCGTCGAGCCACCTGGCAGGGCTGGGTGCGGCCTGGTTGGGGGGCGGGTTCGCGGGTTTGCGTCTTTGCGCCGTCGAGCACTTGGCAGGGCCGGGCGGTGGGTGGGGTGGTGGCTTGATTCGGCTGCTGTTGGCGGGTGGGCTGGTGCGCTCCAGTGGGCGGGGTGCATGGGGAGGCCCACCGACCCCGCCCACCGACAGTCAGGAGCGAAGGGCGAAAGCTTCCTTGGCCAGCCGCTCGATCTCGGCGTAGTTCCCCTCAGCAAGGGCGCCAGTGAGCCAGCTGCCGCCGACGCAGCCGACGTTGGGTAGTGCCAGGTAAGCCGGAGCCGTCGTGGGAGTGATGCCGCCGGTGGGGCAGAAGCGCAGACCGGGCAAGGGACCGCCGATGGATTTGAGGTAGCCGACCCCGCCCGCGGCCTCTGCGGGAAAGAACTTCAGCTCGGTGTGGCCGCGTTCGGCCAGGCGCATGGCTTCGGTGACGGTGGCGGCGCCGGGGAGGAGGGGGAGGCCGGTGGCGGTGGCGGCGTCGAGGACCTTGTCCGTGGTGCCGGGGGTCACCAGGAACTGGGCTCCTGCCTGGGCGGCTGCGGCCGCGTGGTCGGGAGTGGTGACGGTGCCCGCGCCGACGACGGTGTCAGGGACTTCGGCGGCGATGCGGCGGATGGCTTCCAGGGCGGCGGGGGTGCGCAGGGTGACCTCGATGATGCCGATGCCGCCGCGTAGGAGGGCTTCGGCCAAGGGAACAGCCTGGTCTGCGTTGTCGATGACGACCACGGGCACGACTGGGGACAGGTCCAGCAGGCTCATGCCGCCACCTCCCAGGTTCGGTGCGCTCATGCGGAGAACTCCAACTCGTCCAGGTCGGCGTCGGTGAAGGCGGGGCCGAAGACGCTGGCGCCGTGGTCGGCTGGGCCGACGGAGCGGCGTAGGGCGGCGAAGAGTTCGCGGCCGGTGCCGGTCCACGCGGTGTCGTCGGCGGGGGCGTCCACGGGGACGCGGGCGGCGAGGACGTCGGACTCGACCAGGACGTCCACTCGACCGGTTTCGGCGTCCACGCGGACGGGGTCGCCGTCGCGGATGAGGGCGATGGGGCCGCCCGCCGCGGCTTCGGGGGTGCAGTGGATCGCGGCGGGGATCTTGCCGGAGGCGCCGGACATGCGGCCGTCGGTGACGAGGGCGACCTTGAAGCCGCGGCTCATCACCGCGCTCAACGCGGGAGTCAGACCGTGCAGTTCGGGCATTCCGTTGGCGCGTGGGCCTTGTTGCCGCAGCACGACCACGACGTCCTGGTTCAGCTCGCCCGCCTGGAACGCGGCGTTCACGTCCTCCTGGGTGGTGAACACCCGGGCTGGGGCCTCCACGACGCGGTGTTGCTCGGCGACGGCGGACACCTTGATCACCGCGCGGCCCAGGTTGCCCGCGAGCATCCGCAGGCCGCCGTCCGCGGCGAAGGGCTGGGCCACCGGACGCAGCACGTCCAAGTCGGCCGAGCGGGTCAGGCCGTCGCGCCAGGTGAGGATTCCGTTGTCCAGCACGGGTTCCTGGCGGTAGCGGGACAGGCCCGGACCGGCCACAGTGGACACGTTCTCGTGCAGCAGGCCCGCGTCGAGCAGTTCGCCGATGAGGAACTGGATGCCGCCAGCCGCGGCGAAGTGGTTGATGTCCGCGCTGCCGTTGGGGTAGACCCGGGCGAGCAGCGGGACCACCGAGGACAGGTCGGAGAAGTCGTCCCAGGTGAGCTGGATGCCCGCCGCCGCGGCGATCGCGACCAGGTGCAGGGTGTGGTTGGTCGAGCCGCCCGTCGCCAGCAGCGCGATGACGCCGTTGACCACGGCCCGCTCGTCGACGACCTGGGAAATAGGGGTGTACTCGTCGCCCTGGGCGGTGATCTGGACGGCGCGGCGGCCCGCGGCCTCGGTGAGGGCCTTGCGCAGCGGGGTGCCCGGCGGGATGAAGCTCGCGCCCGGCAGGTGCAGGCCCATGACCTCGACCACGAGCTGGTTGGAGTTCGCGGTGCCGTAGAACGTGCACGTGCCCGGCGAGTGGTAGGACGCGGACTCGGCGGCGAGCAGGTCGTCGCGGGACGCGTTGCCCTCGGCGAAAGCCTGCCGCACGCGGGCTTTCTCGCTGTTGGGCAGGCCGGAGGCCATCGGGCCCGCTGGCACCAGGATCGCCGGGAGCTGCCCGAAGGCGAGCGCGCCGATCAGCAGTCCGGGGACGATCTTGTCGCAGACCCCGAGCAGCAGCGTCGCGTCGAACATGTCGTGGGCGAGCGCGACGCCGGTGGCCATGGCGATGACCTCGCGGCTGAACAGCGACAGCTCCATGCCCGCGCGGCCCTGGGTGATGCCGTCGCACATGGCGGGCACGCCCCCGGCGAACTGGGCGACGCCGCCCGCCTCGCGCACCGCGTCTTTGATCCACGCCGGGAACTCGTGCAGCGGCTGGTGCGCGGAGAGCATGTCGTTGTACGCCGAGACGATCGCGATCCCGGGCGTGGCGACGCCCTTGACGGCGAGCCGGTCGGGGCCAGCGCAGGCGGCGAAGCCGTGCGCGAGGTTGCTGCAGCCGAGCCCGGCGCGCATCGGCCGGGGGCTGGCGGCCGCGGCCATCCTGGCCAGGTAGGCGGAGCGGCTCGCGGCGCTGCGGGCGGCGATCCGGTCGGTCACCTCGGCGACCACCGGGTTCAGGGGCACGCTCATCGTCGTCATGTCGAGTTTTCTCCGAACTCGTCTGGCGGCTGGTGTCGAACTGGGTCGGGCGGTTGCCGCGTCCGACGGTACCTATCGCCGAGCGGGACTGTCAAAATCGATTCAGAGAAAAAAGGGCCGTGCGCCCGCCCAGAGTGCCTGGGCGGGCGCACAGCGTGCTGACTCAGCCGGTGTAGAGGACCAACCCGTACACGGACAGGACTTCGTTCACCGGTTGGAAGAACGTCGTGCCGCCGACCGAGCAGTTGCCCGAGCCGCCGGAGGTGACGCCTTGGGCCTGCACCCGGGTGCCGCTGCCCGGGTTGCTGACGAACGAGCCGCCCGAGTCGCCCGGCTCGGCGCACGCGGTGGTGCGGGTCAGGCCGGAGACGATGCCGCTGGCGCCGTAGTTCACCGTCTGGTTGTAGGACTGGACGGTGCCGCAGCGCCAGCCGGTGGTGGAGCCGGAGCGGCAGACCCCGCCGCCGATCGGCGTGACCGCCGAGCCCGCGACCGTGACGTCGGAGCCGCTGCTGTAGCGGTCCACCAGCGGCGTGGAGAGCGCGGTGCTGCTGGTGACGCGGATGATGCCGTAGTCGTTGCCGGGGAAGGACGATCCGGCGACCGTGCCGATGGTCCCGCCGACGCCGGACACGGTGCCGCCGAGGTTGGTGCAGTGCCCGGCGGTGATCACGTAGCGGGTGCCAGCGGAGTTGCGGGCGTTGAAGCCGACCGAGCAGCGGCCGCCGCCGCTGAAGTAGATCGCCTGGCCGCCGATGATGTTCCACATCGGACGCGGCGCGTCGGCGACCCGCTCGGTGCGCACGGCGTCGCTGCCCGCCGCCGCGGCCCACGCGAGTCCCGCCGGGTCGTTGTCGAGCACGGACACCACGACCTGGTTGCCGACCGGGTCGACATACCAGCCGGTGACCGAGGCTGGCACCGCCCGAGCGGCCCGCGCGTCTAAAGTGGACTTAATGCTGTCGAGCCGGTTCGCGCTGTGGCGCACCACTTTCGCGACCGCGCCCGCCGCGCGGACCTCGCTCACCCGGCCCGCGTCGGTGACGCCGACGACGAGCTTTCCGGACGCGGCGTCCAGCCACGAGTTGGCGTAGGCGCCGCCGAGCCGCTGGGTGAGCGACTGCTGGGTGGCGGCGATGGTCGCCACGTCCGACGATGCGTCCAGTACGGACGGCACGGTCGCCGAGGCGGGGGCGGCCAGCGCGACCGCGGTGACGGCGGCGCTGGCTGCGGCGAGTAGAGCATAGAGTGAACGTCGACTCACGAACGGCCTCCAAGGCAGGAAAAGAAACGGGCCGGGAAAACGACGGTGTACACCTGGCGAACGACGCTACGGCAGAGTTTTCGCATTCGATAGCGGCCGTTTGAGCGCCCCTACTGGTCAAGTGCTAGGGGTCGGCCAATCACCTACTGTGCGCGATTCCGGCAACCGGGTGGCGAAAGAGAGAAGGCAAGAGACGGCGACTCCCGCGCGTCGCGCACGCATCGTGCTCTTACCAGTATTCCCACAACCTCCCCGAAGCCGAATCCCCGGAAGCCGGATGCCGAGGGCCGACTTACCATGCGGTCAGGAGGCGACGATGCGCGAAGCGAAGGCCGAGGAGGGCGAGGAACCGGATTACCGGTTCACCCTTGCCAACGAACGCACCTTCCTGGCGTGGGTGCGCACTGCCCTCGCGCTGGTCGCGGGCGGCGTCGCGGTCGCGCAGTACCTGCCCGGCCTGGGCGCCCCGCTGCCGCGCTCGGTCATCGGCGTCGCCCTGATCACGCTCGGCGCTGTCCTGGCCGCGCTGAGCCACCGCCGCTGGCGCGGCACCCAGCGCGCGATGCGCCTGGGCCGCCCGCTCCCCGCGACCCCGCAGATCCCGCTGCTGGCCTTCGGGGTGACCGCCGTCGCAGTCGGCGTCCTCGTCCTGGTGCTCACGAATGGACACTGACGGCGCCCCGCCCGGGTTGCAGGCCGAGCGGACCCGGCTCGCCTGGACGCGGACCGCGCTGTCGGCCGCGGCGGTCGGGGCGCTGCTCGCGCACGGCGCGGAGAACGCGGTCGGGTTCGCGTGCGCGGCGGTCGCCCTGGGCTGCGCCGCCGGGTTCGTCCGGTGTGGAGCGGCGCGCTACCGGCGCGGGGCGGGCCCGCTGTCCTGGTGGGTGGCTGTCCTGGCGGTGCTGCCGGGGATCGCGGCGCTGGTGGCGGTGCTCGTCCGCTGACGGGCGGCGACCGTCCCCGGTCGACCTGGTTCGGGCGGTCACCGACGGGCCGCCGTCGCTCTACCGAGGGTATGAGTCACCCGCCAGGCTTCACTCGATAGGGGGGCAGGCCGCACGAGATGGGTGCAACGAAAGTAAATGTGCGTAACGTGACAACAATCGGGGAAACCGCAGGTCAGCGAGTTGCCTCACGGCGGCGCGGACTACTGGACGGGGGTACGGCGTGGACGGAGCGGCCTACCAGCGAGCACTGGGACGCGAACTGCAGCAGTTGCGGGTCCGACGCAGATGGACCAGAGCGCAACTGGTCGAGCGGCTGCCGCATGAGCTGTCGGCGCAGGCGCTCGCCTCCTACGAGACCGGCACGCGATCGTGCACCGTGGTCCGGTTCGTGGAGCTGTGCACGGCCCTGGAGACCTCGCCGCACGACCTACTCGAACGTGTCCACCATCAGGTCAACAACCACGAGTACCCGGCGTCGCTCAAGGTGGACCTCAACCAGCTCGCCGCCGACGAGCGGCCCGAACTCGCGCCCGCGCACCGCTGGGCGGCCGCGGAGGTCGGACGGCACGCGGGAGCCACCCGCGACCTCGACCTGAGCGCCCTGGAGTCGCTGGCGTCGCTGTGCGGCCAGCCGACCGTCGAGTTGATCCGGTTGCTGCGCGAGCCCTGAGCCCGCGAGTCCACTTGGGTCTGATTGCCCGCATCGATAACGAGATGGTGGATTTCCCCCGTGTCGGGTGGTTGCCCGCCGCCTAATGGTGACCAGCGGTTTCCGCTGCGTGACAATACGCGGGCGGCCATCCGTCGTGAGGACGATGGCAATCTTCTCGACGCCGGTTCTTTTTCTTCTGTCCACCCGTGAACCAGACGATTCGGCCTGCACGTCGGGGTGTTTCAGGATGGGAGAAAACCCCGATGGCCGTCGCCCGCTTCCAGGTTTACCGATTCGGTGACGCACGAGTGACCTGGCGCTTCCTCTCCGCTAACAACCGGAGCCTCGGGCAAGCCGCGACGGCCTTCGACGACCCGGACTCGTGTGTCCGCGCCGTGGCTGAACTGCGCAGACGGTTACCAGAGGCGGCCGGTGTCACAATTCGTGAATCACCGTCGCAACTGTGGTCCTGGCAGGTGCGCCTCAACGGGGTGAATCTGGCCGTGTCGAGCCGCAAGTACCAGCGTCGCGTTCAGGCGCAGTACGCCTGCCGCAGTTTCCTGGCCCTGGTCGGCGAGGCCGTGCTCGCGGACTTTCCCCGTGTGGTCCATTTCTGATGCGCGCGGAGGACAATTACCGCCGCCATTCGGCCTATCGTGCGCCCAATGAATATGCGCGTTCGTCCGTTGTTCACGATCACATCCGGGGTTGGACGCTTGCGCGGGCTTGGCTTGCGCGCGTGTCAGCACCGAGAACACTGAGATCGCCGAGAACACCGAGAACACCGAGAACACCGAGACCGCCGAGACCGTCGAGACCACTGTGGACCGCGCCGCTGCGACCGCGGGGTGCGCGGGGATGACCCGGGTGGTCAGCGAGCCTGCCGACGACGTCCGGCGCGCGGAGCGTGTCGAGGGCCCGCGCCGCCGGGTCAGCCCGTCCGGCGGCGTCGACCGGGTGTTCCGGCTGGTGCTGCGCGCGGCGGGCCTCGCGGTGCTCGCCGTGATGGCGACGGTGGGGCTGTTCTTGTTCACTCGGGGCGCGGACGCGTTCGCCGAGGCCGGGTTCGACTTCCTCACCACGCAGGCGTGGGAGCCGGACTCGCTGAACTTCGGCATCGCCGCGGTCCTGGTGGGGACGCTGCTGATCGCCTCGGTGGCGCTGGTGGTGGCGTTCCCGCTGGCGCTGGGGGTCGCGCTCTACATCTCCGAGTACGCGCCCCGGCGGCTCAAGCGGATGCTCACCAGCCTGGTCGACCTGATGGCCGCCGTGCCCAGTGTCGTGTATGGACTGTTCGGGTCGGTGTTCTTGCAGTGGCAGGGCGTGGACATCCCGCGCTGGCTGTCGATCCAGTTCGGCTGGATTCCGTTTCTGCGCGTGGACGGGGCCGACCCGGACAACCCGCTCTCCACCGACTCGGTCTACGTGACCTCGACGTTCTGGGCCGGTCTGGTCGTCGGGTTCATGATCATGCCGTTCATCTGCTCGGTGATGCGCGAGTCGTTCACCCAGGCGCCGCAGGGCGAGCGGGAGGGCGCTTACGCGCTCGGCGCGACCCGCTGGGGCGTGATCCGCAGCGTGGTCCTGCCGTTCGGCCGCAGCGGCATGATCGGCGGCACCATGCTCGGCCTCGGCCGGGCGCTGGGCGAGACCATCGCGGTGGCGATGATCATCGCGCCGGTCTTCGCGATCCAGCCGCAGATCCTGGGCAGCGGCGGCAACTCCGTCTCCGCGCTCGTCGCGCAGCGGTGGGGGTCGGCGAGCCCGTTCGGCCTGTCCGCGCTGATGGCGGCGGGCCTGGCGCTGTTCGTGCTGACCCTGATCGTCAACTTCGCCGCGTCGGCGGTCATCGCCCGCAGCCGGTCCGGACAGGGGAGCGACTGACATGGCAGAACTGGTTTCCCCGGTGGAGGTCCGCCGGGTCACCGGCGGGATGCGGCGGGCGGACATGGCCGCCCTGCTCGGCGCCGCGGCCGCCGCGGTGGCGCTGACCGGGCTGCTGTTCGACCAGATCGCCCCGTTCTCCGGCGCGATCGGTTTCGCCGCCATCGCCTATCCGGTGTTCCTCGGCCTCTACGCGCTGTTGGTCTCCTTGGAGGACAACGCTCTCACCGTCCGGGACCGGCTGGTGTCCGCGGTGGTGCACAGCCTCGCGCTGGTCGCGCTGGCCGCGCTGGTGTTCATCGTGGCCTATCCGATCGTGATGGGCCTGGAAGCGTTGGGCCACCTCAACTTCTTCACCGACGACATGTCCGACGCGGGCACCCTGGACCCGCTGGAGCTCGGCGGGGTCCTGCACGCGGCGGTGGGCACCCTGGAGCAGATCGCCATCGCGCTGGCCATCACCGTCCCGTTGGGACTGACGTGCGCGGTGTTCCTCAACGAGACCAGGGGCGTGTTCACCCGGCTGGTGCGCACGGTGGTCGAGGCGATGACCGCGCTGCCCTCGATCGTGGCCGGGCTGTTCATCTACGCCGCGCTGATCCTCGGGCTGGGCTTCGAGCGGTCCGGGTTCGCCGCGGGCTGCGCCATCAGCGTGATGATGCTGCCGATCATGATCCGGGCCGCGGACGTGGTGCTGCGGCTGGTGCCCAGCTCGCTGCGGGAGGCGTCGCTGGCGCTGGGCGCGGGCCAGGTGCGCACGGTGTGGCATGTCGTGCTGCCCACCGCGCGCTCCGGGCTCACCACCAGTGTCCTGCTCGCCACCGCGCGCGGCATCGGGGAGACCTCGCCGGTGCTCATCACCGCGGGCTTCACCCCGTTCCTGAACTGGAACCCGTTCGCCGACTCGCAGGTTTCCCTGCCGCTGGCCACTTTCCAGCTCGTGACGTCCTCGGAGGACACGATGAAGCAGCGCGGGTTCGGCGCGGCCGCTGTGCTCATGGCGCTGGTGCTCGTGCTGTTCGTGCTCGCCCGGCTGCTCGGCGGGCGGGGGCCCGGCGACCTGTCCGCGCGCCAGCTTCGCCGCCGGGCCAAGGCATCCCACCGCGACCGGGCGCGTTTCCCGGTTAAGTCCGCCTGAAAACCCGCCCGCAGCAAGGAGAGTTATGATCAACCGGCCGCGGCCGCTGGGCTTCCTGGCGGTCTTCATCCTGCTTTTCACCGCGCTGGCAGGCTATGCGCCGCCCGCGTCCGCGCAGAGCTACCCGCCGATCAGCGGCGCGGGCTCGACGTGGAGCTACAACGCGCTCGACCAGTGGCGCAAGAACGTCGTGCAGTACGGCATGCGGGTCAACTTCTCCGGCACCGGCTCCACCGACGGCCGCAACCAGTTCAAGGCGGGCCAGGTCGACTTCGCCGTCTCCGAGATCCCCTACGGCCTGACCGACGCGGGCGTGCGGGACGTGCCGCCGCCGGAGGGCACCTACGCCTACATGCCGATCGTCGCGGGTGGCACGTCGCTGATGTACAACCTCAAGATCGGCGGCAAGCGGGTCACCAACCTGCGCCTGTCCGGCGAGGTGGTCACCAAGATCTTCACCGGGGCCATCACCTCGTGGGCTGATCCGGCGATCGCCAAGGACAACCCCGGCCTGCGCCTGCCCAACCGCAAGATCGTGCCGGTGGTGCGCTCCGACGGCTCGGGCACCAGCGCCCAGTTCACCTCCTGGATGGCCGCGCAGCACCCGGGGATCTGGGACGACTACTGCCGCCGCGCGAAGCGGGCGACGCCGTGCGGGTTCACCTCCAACTACCCGCTGATCGCCCCGGTGGTCGGGCAGTCCGGCTCGCTGGGCGTGGCCAACTACGTGCGCCAGGAGGGCAGCGAGGGCTCGATCACCTACGTCGAGTACTCCTACGCCCGCAACGCGAACTTCCCGGTGGCGAAACTGCTCAACGCCAAGGGGTACTACGTCGAGCCGAAGGCGGCGGCGGTGGCCGTCGCGCTGCTCCAGGCGAAGATCAACCCGGATCTGACCCAGGACCTCGGGCAGGTCTACCGCGACCAGGACCCGCGCAGCTACCCGATGTCGAGCTACAGCTACATGATCCTGCCGACCACGGCGACCGGGAAGTTCACCGAGGCCAAGGGCCGCACGCTGTCGGACTTCGCCTACTACTTCCTGTGCGAGGGCCAGCAGCAGGCCGACCGGCTCGGGTTCTCGCCGCTGCCGATCAACCTGGTGCGCGCCGGACTCGACCAGGTGGCCCGGATTCCGGGCACCACCAAGCAGAGCAAGGACATCGGCAAGTGCAACAACCCGACCTTCTCCCCGGACGGGTCGAACACGCTGGCCAAGAACGCGCCGCAGCCGCCGGACTGCGACAAGCAGGGGCCGACGCAGTGCAAGGAGGGCACCGGCGGCGCGACCGAGTCCACTGAGACCGGGGGCGGCGGCGGTGCTGGCGGCGGCGGGGGCGGCGGCTCAGCCCCCGGGGCAGCGGCCGAGGCCGGGCCACAGGGTGGGGCGGAAAACCCTGGCGCGGCGCCGGAAGCGGTCGCGGAAGAGACCGTCGTCGACGAGGCGACCGGCGAGGTGGTCCGGCGGTCGGGGGCGAGCGCGTCGGCGGTGCCGGTCTCGGTCGACCTGCGCGAGGACGACACGGCGTTGCTGGTCGTGATCGCCGGGGTCCTGCTGGCCGTGCTGGTCGTGGGGCCGCCGGTGGCGGCGCGGTGGTTGCGCAGGTGGGGCAGATGACCCGCCTGCTGCTCGTCGCCGCGCTGTTGGTCGGCTCGGTCGTCGGGGCGCCGCCCCCGGCGGCGGCCTCGGTGTCGTCCTCGGCGCAAACCGTCGCGGGCACGAAGGAGTTCGCCGACCTGAAAGTCACCGTCGCGCAGACCCGGGACCTGATCAACCAGACCGTGCGGGTGAGCTGGACCGGCGGCAAGCCCACCGGCCCGGTCGGCCGCTTCGCCACGAACTACCTGCAGATCATGCAGTGCTGGGGCGACGATCCCGTTGGGCCGACCAGGGAGCAGTGCCAGTTCGGCGGCCTCGACGCGCAGAGCGGCCTCGGGCTCGGCAACTTCACCAAGAGCCGCCAGATTCTCTACAGCGACCCGAAAGACCCCGCCGAGACCGACCCGATCCCGGCGACCGGCGCGGCCTACGCCAAGTTCCATCCGGCGGTCGGAGAGCCGACCACCAAGTTCGGCGAGTATTTCGACGCGGGCACCACCAACGAGGTGCCCTTCGCCAAGACCCGGCCCGATGGCTCCGGCGAGGTCGACTTCGAGGTGCAGACCGCGCTGGAGGGCTACGGCCTGGGCTGCGGCACGATCCGGACCAGCGGGCCGGACAAGGGAAAGCCGAGGCACTGCTGGCTGGTTGTGGTCCCGCGCGGCGACACCGAGGTCAACGGAAAGAAGCCCGGGGCCGACCACAGCAGCAACAACCTGGACTCCTCGCCGCTGAGCAAGACCAACTGGGACAAGCGGATCAAGGTCAAGCTGGAGTTCCAGCCGGTGGGCCGCGCGTGCCCGATCGGCGCGGCGGAGCGGTCATTGACCGGGCACGAGTTCGTCGCCGACGCGGTCGCCCGCTGGCAGCCCGCGCTGTGCGGTGGCGACGGCACGGTGTTCGGCTTCACCCAGGTTCCCGACGGCATCGCCCGCGACCAGCTCGCGCTGTCCGAGCCGGGCATGGTGTTCGTGACCGAGCCAGCGGGCGAGCAGCCCCGGCCGGTCGTCTACGCGCCCGTCGCGGTGTCCGGGTTCGCCATCGCGTTCGTGCTGGAGCGCCAGTCGCGCGGACCGGAGGTCGAGCCGGACCCCACGGTGTGGCAGCGCGATGGGCAGCTCGTCACCGACCTGAAACTGACCCCGCGGCTGGTGGCCAAGCTGCTCACTCAGTCCTATCGGGACGTCGTGCCGGGCAACCAGCCGTACCTGTCCAAGAACCACCGGCGGCTCAACGAAGACCCGGAGTTCCTCGCGCTCAACCCGGACCTGAAAATCTACGGCGCGCTGATGAACGCCCTCGACGTGCTCGCGCCCTCGGTCGACCTCGACGCGACGACGGCGCTGTGGACGTGGATCGACGCCGACCCGGAGGCCCGCGCGTTCCTCGACGGCGCGCCGGACCCCTCGGGCATGGTGGTCAACCCGAACTACAAGAACCTGGCCCTGCCGCTGCCGAACTTCCCCAAGGCGGACCTGACCTGCGCGCCGCTGCCCGCCCCGCTGGGCCCGGAGTGCGCGCTCCTGGCCCGGCCATTGGCCGCCGACCTGCACGAGGCGGGCCGGGCGATCAGCCGGGGTGACACGCTGGGCAAGTCGCCCAACGGGCAGCCCGATCCGCTGGACCCGGCCAAACCCGGGTACTCGCGGGTCCCGCGCCAACCGGCGGGGGAGCGCAGCCTGCTGGCCGTGGTGGACACCGTCACCGCCGCCCGCTACGGCCTTCCGGTCGCCAGCCTGCGCAACGCGGCGGGCGCGTTCGTCGCACCGACCCAGGAGGGGCTGACCGCCGCGCTGGGCCAGATGACCACGACGGCGGTTCCGGGGGTGCGCAAAGCCAATCCGAAATCGACCGACGCCGCCGCGTACCCACTGCCCAACGTGAGCTACGCCGCCGCGGTCCCGTCCGCGATGGACGCCAAGGCGGGCGCCGAGTACGCGAAGTTCCTGCGCTTCGCCACCGGCCCCGGCCAGCTCCAGGGCGAGGGCGCCGGGCAGCTCCCGGCCGGTTACCTTCCGCTGCCCGCCGCCCTGCGGCAGCAGGCCGAGAAGGCGGCGGCGATCATCGAACGCGACGCGGGCAAAACCCCGGTGACGGTCACCGAGCGGCAGTCTGAAGTAGACAGTCCAACTGAGACAACGCAGACCGTGGCGCCCGGCACGTCCAGCGCGCCGCCCGCCGCCGTCCCCGCCCCGGCCGCCGCCGCGCCGAGCCCGGCCCCGGCTGAAGCGACCGCCGCGCCCGTCGCGGGCGTGCGGGACACCCCGACCATGGCGGTGACCTGGCTGATGCGCTACCTGCTGGCCGCCGCCCTGGTGGCGGGCGGGATCGCGACCGCGGCGAATCCCGTGCTGTCGCGGCTTTCCCGTCGGACGGCGGCGCCGTGACGCGCTCGTTCGTCCGCTGCTCACCCGCGCTTGTCCGCCCGGACACTCCGGGCGCGACACACCACAGGAGAGCCAACGGGGAGGTGAGTGCCCGCCGGCCCGTGACGGGAGTTGCCGCTCCCGCCACAGACCGGACAGACGACTGACTGGTTCCGGTGCGCTCTGCTCGCGTCGCACCGGATTTGTGCGCGGACACCAGTCCGCCCACCTACTGCGAAGAAAAGGATACATGCAGTGAGCAAGAAGCGTATGCTCCTGGCGGTTTCCGGCGCTGTGGCGGCCGTCGCGCTCGCGGCGGGCTCGGCCCACGCCGACCCGGCGGGCGCGCCCACCTACCGCGACATCGCCATTGTCGGGTCGGACACCACGCAGACCGTGATGAACGGCCTGTCGGACGCGATCACCATCAACGGCACGAAGGTCCTGGGCTCCTACGACGCCCGCGGCTCGGCGAACATCACCACCAAGGACCCGGCGACCAACCCGGCGTGCACCCTGCCCCGCCCCGAGGGCTCCGGCCAGGGCGTCACCGCGCTGGTCAACTCCGTCGACGCGGGCAACAACTGCCTGCAGGCGGCCCGGTCGTCGTCGAACAACTCGGCCAACTACGCGGGCAAGAACCTCACCTACATCCCGTTCGCGGTCGACGCGCTGACCTACGCGGTCCGCAGCGACAGCACGGTCACCAAGAAGCTGACCACCGCGCAGCTCAAGGCGATCTACAACTGCACCGCGCCCGGCGTCGGCACCAACTTCAAGCCGCTGCTGCCGCAGTTCGGCTCGGGCACCCGGGACTTCTTCCTCAAGCAGCTCGGCCTGGCCAACACCGCGACGTTCACCACCACGTTCCCGTGCGTGAAGGACGTCGACGCCAACGGCGAGGGCATCCAGGAGCACGTCGGCACCTACCTGACCGACACCAAGCACATCCTGCCGTACTCGATCGCCGTCTACGTCTCGCAGATCTACGGCGTGGCCCCGGCCGCGCAGGGCAAGGCGGTCCTGGCGACCTTCAACGGCGTCGCGCCGACGATCCTCAACACCTCGTCGACCTTCAAGCGCGACGTCTACAACGTCGTCCCGACCGGCAAGCTCAGCGAGCCGACCTACAACTCGATCTTCGTCGGCCCGACCTCGCAGATCTGCGCCAAGACCGACGTCATCACCCAGTACGGCTTCGGCGTGAACGCGAACTGCGGCAACACGCAGCTTGTCACCCCGCCCGCGCCGTAGTCGCTCCCAGCCACTCTTAGTCGAAAGGTCTGCACAACAGTGCGAGGAAACACCGTAGTTCGCCGCCTCACCGGCGGTCTCATCGTGATGGCCGCCGCCGCCGCGGCCAGCATCGGCGCGGCGGGCGTCGCCGCTGCCGCCGCCCCGCCCGCGGGCAACCTGGGCGCCCTGTCCATCAGCAAGCAGTCCGGCTCGGACGTCGAGGCGCCCACCTACACCACGGCCGCGGGCTGCACCCCCGACTCCGACGGCTACAACCTGTTCGTCTACGGCCCGGGCGGCTTCGAGAACGGCCTGATCGGCACCACGCCGACCGACGTCGGCTTCTCGACCTCCGGCCCGATCACCGTGCTGCAGGGCCTGTCCTTCAAGGACATCGCCGTGGACAACAGCACCACGATCGTCCCGGGCACCTACACCATCGCCGTCAACTGCGTCGACCTGTTCAGCGGCGAGACCAAGGGCACGTTCACCCGCAACGTGTACTTCACCAGCGCCACCGCGTGGTCGGCCACCGACCCGAGCGCGCCGGTCGCGACCAGCACCGCGCTGGCCGTGTCGCCGAACGCCCCGGTCACCGAGGGCGCCGCGGTCACCCTGACCGCCACCGTCACCCCGGCCTCGGCCACCGGTTCCGTGCAGTTCAAGGACGGCGCGGGCAACCTCGGCTCCCCGGTGGCGGTGTCCAACGGCACCGCGACCCTGACCACCACGGCGCTCCCGGCGGGCACCCGCTCGCTGACCGCGGTGTTCACCGGCTCCGCCCCGAACATCTCGGGCTCGACGTCGGCGGCGGTGTCCTACCAGGTCAACGCCCCGGTGGCCACGCCGACCACGACCGCCCTCGCGGTCACCCCGAGCGGCACGGCGGCGCAGTACAGCACCGTCACCCTCAGCGCGACCGTGGCCCCCGCCGCGGCCGGTGGTTCCGTGCAGTTCCTCGACAACGGCGTCAACCTGGGCAACCCGGTCGCCGTGGCGAACGGCTCGGCCACGCTGACCACCTCCACCCTCGCGGTGGGCGCGCACAGCTTCACCGCGCGCTTCGTGCCCGCCAACGCCGCCGCGTACGAGACCTCGGTCTCGGCCGGGGTGCCGCTGGAGATCACGGCCTTCGCGGGCGTCAGCGCCTCGGAGACCATCACCACCACCGTCCTCGCCGGTGAGCTGCTGATCAGCGTCGCGAACCAGAACGTCGTCCTGCCCTCGCCGGTCATGGCGGCCGACGGCTCGCTGCTCACCACCGCGGGCTCGCTCAACCCGATCACCGTCACCGACACCCGCGCAGGCAACCCCGGCTGGAACGTGTCCGGCCAGGTGACCGACTTCGCCAACGGGGCCAACGCCATCAACGGCGCCAACCTCGGCTGGACCCCGAAGATCGTGGACAAGTCCCCGGTGCAGAACATCACCGCGGGCCCGCAGGTCGCCCCGGCCAACGCCATCGTCCCGGGCGCGCCCGCGCCGAGCGGCCTCGGCCTGGCCACCGCCCGCCTGCTCGCCACCGCGGCCGCCCTGGGCGGCAACGGCACCGCGAACCTCACCGCCGACCTGGCGCTGAAGGTGCCGACCTCGACCCTCGCGGGCACCTACACGGCGACGCTCACCCTCACCGCCATCTGAGGCTGATCGTCGTCGGTGGGGGCGGGCCGGGCCCAGCAGCCGGTCCGCCCCCACACCCGGACCCTCCATTAAGGACAGCTCATGACGCGGAACTGGCGCCGCACCCTCGTTCTCGGCCTGCTCGCCCTCGGGCTCGCCGCACCGCTGCCCGCGCACGCGGAAGGTCCGGCCACCTTCGGCGTGCGGCCCGCGACCGCGGAAGCGCCGGACACGCGCAACAACTTCAGCTACAGCGCGACGCCGGGCGCGGTGGTGCGCGACCACGTCGCGATCTCCAACGTCTCCACCCAGCCGCTGGCCCTGCGGGTCTACGCCAGCGACGCGTTCAACACCCCCGAGGGCGGCTTCGACCTGCTCGCGGGCGGCCGGAAGCCGGTCGACGTCGGCGCGTGGTCCACTATGGACAAGTCCGAGGTCCAGATCGCGCCGCGCAGCACCGTCATCGTGCCGTTCACCCTGACCATCCCGGCGAACGCCACCCCCGGCGACCACACCGGCGGCATCGTGGCGTCCCTGGCCACCGAGGCCACCAACGCCGACGGGCAGCGCGTCGCCGTCGAGCAGCGCGTCGGCGCCCGGGTGTACCTGCGGGTCTCCGGCGAGCTGACACCGCGGCTGAGCGTCGAAGACCTCGACGTCGACTACGCGGGCCGGTTCTTCGGCGCGGGCGACACGACCGTCAGCTACACCGTGCGCAACAACGGAAACGTGCGGCTCAGCGGAAAGCAGCAGGTGCGGGTCGAGACCCCGTGGGGCTCGGCCACCGAAGCGCCCGGCCTGCCGGACCTCCCGGAACTGCTGCCCGGCAACACTTTCCGGGTCACCACCGTGGTGTCCGGCGTGCTGCCCGCCGGGTGGCTCGACGGCATTGTCCACATCGACCCGGTCGCCCCGCCCGGCACCGAACCGCCCGCCCCGGCCGTCGATGCCAGCGCCACCACGGCCGCCGTGCCCTGGCTGCTGCTGATCGCGCTGCTGGTCGTGCTCGCCCTCGTGCTGTTCCTGCGGTGGCGCAAGCGAATCCGCCGCGCCGCGGCGCGCCAGGAGGTCGAGCATGTCCCCGCGTGAGCGCGCGCCCCTCGTCGGGCTGCTGCTGATCCTGTTTTCCGTGCTGCTGCCCGGTTCCGCGCACGCCGCGCCGCTCGGCGGCCTGGTCGTGACGCCGGGGGAGAGCGCGGACGCCGCCCCGGTCCGGATCACCACCTCGGCGGGCTGCCCCCGGCAGGCCACCGGGTACTACGCCACCATGCGCGGAGCCGGGCTGCCCGAGGACGGCCTGGTGATCGTGGCCAACGCCGACGTCGGCCTGTCCCACGACGGACCGTTCGAGGTGCCGGTCGCGTTGACGTTCAAGGACTTCGCCGCCGACAACAACCTCACCTTCCGCGGCAAGTACGACCTCGCCCTGCTGTGCATCGACTCGTTCAGCCAGCAGAGCTTCGGCGAGTTCACCGGAACCATTGACTTCGTGGAACCGGCCCGGTACGTCGGCGTCGGCGCCGCCAAGGGACCCCAGCGGCCGACCGCGCCCCTGATGGTCCCCGCGCCCGACGCGGAAGCCGCCCCCGCCCCGGCCGTGCCAGGGCAAGCCGCGCCGTCGGCGTCCCCGGACGCGGCTTCCGCGCCCGAGGCTGGCGCGGTACCCGCCGCCGAATCCGATGGCGCGCAACCGTTCCTGTACCTCGCGCTCGGCGTCGTGGGCACGGCCGTCGCTGCCGCGGCCTGGTCCGCCCTGCGCAACCGCCGCTCGTCGGCGACCGACTGACCTTTGCAACCGACAACGGAGGAAAATGCTCATGCGTAAGCGACAACTGGTGGCGGCCTGCGCGGCCGTGCTCACCGCGGCGGGAACCGCGGTGGTCCTCACCGCGGTCGACGGCCAGGCCGAACCCCCGGTCGCGACGCTGGGCGCCCTCAGCGTCGACCCCGCCACCGGGCTCGACGTCACCGCCCCCACCTACACCACGGCCGCGGGCTGCTCCCCGGACTCGGACGGCTACAACCTGTTCGTCTACGGCCCCGGCGGCTTCGCCAACGGCCTGATCGGCACCACGCCCACCGATGTCGGCTTCTCCACCGCGAACGCGTTCCCGGTGCTGCAAGGACTGTCGTTCAAGGACATCGCGGTCGACAACAGCACCACGGTCACCGCGGGCAAGTACACCATCGTGGTGAACTGCGTCGACCTGTTCAGTCAGGAGGTCAAGGGCACCTTCACCCGGGAGCTGTTCTTCACCGACGCCACCCACTACCAGGCGACGGACCCGAACGCCCCCACCTCGACCACGCCCAGCTCGACCACTTCCAGCACCACCACCGACCCCACCAGCACGTCCCCGTCGACCACCGAGCCGACGAGCACCAGCCCGTCGACCACGGACCCGACCAGCACGTCCCCGTCCACAACGGACCCGACCAGCACCTCGACCACCGAGCCGACGAGCACGTCCCCGTCGACCACGGACCCGACCAGCACCTCTCCGTCCACAACGGACCCGACGAGCACTGAACCGACGAGCACGTCGCCGTCGACCACGGACCCGACCACGACCGACCCGACGAGCACCGACCCGACGACGACGGACCCGACGTCCACCACGTCCACGTCGACCACCGAGCCGACCTCCAGCACCGAGCCCACCTCGTCGTCCACGCCCACCTCGACGCCGTCGTCCACCTCGACGCCGCCCTCGTCCACCTCGACCTCGACCGAGCCGACGACCACCAGCGCCAACCCGGGCGGCTCCTTCACCCTGACCCCGAACAAGACCTCGGGCCTGGACACCGACGCGCCGACCTACACCACCTCGACGGGCTGCGGGGACAACGACGCCGACGGGCACATGCTGTTCGTCCGCGGTCCCGGCGGCTTCGCCGCTGGCCTGGTCGGCAGCACGCCCTCGGGGGTCGGCTTCAGCAAGACCGAGCCGTTCTCCGTCGTGCAGACCCTGTCGTTCAAGGACATCGCGGTCGACAACAGCACCACCATCACCCCCGGCGACTACGCCGTGGACGTGCACTGCGTCAACGAGTTCTCCCAGGAGATCCACCGCACGTTCAGCGTCCGCGTCCGGTTCACCACCGCCACCGAGTGGGAGGTGATCGGCGGCGTGATCCCCACCTCGTCCAGCACCCCCGGAACCACCACCTCGACGGACCCGACTGACCCGACGGACTCGACCGACCCCACCGTCACGGACCCGACCGACCCAACGGACGACCCGTCCACCGATCCCACCCCCACCACCGACCCGACCGCCGACCCCGACCCGCAGGGCAGCGCGGGCGGCCTGGCGAGCACGGGCGCGTCGGTCGGCCTCACCGCCCTCGCCGGGGTGCTGCTGGTCGGCCTCGGCGGGTTCGCCGTCGTCGCGGCCCGCAGGCGCCGAGCGGGCGGCGAGCCGATCCTCACCACGCCCGAGAACTGATTCCCCCGCCCGGGGCGCGCCGTCGCCGCGCGCCCCGGGCCGTGCCGCCAGGAAGGACGTCCGCCGTGACCGTGGTCGATGAGCGACCCGCCGCAGCGCCCGAGCGGTCGGCGCTGCGCCTGACCGGGCAGATGCTCGGCATCCTCGGCGCGGTGCTGCTGTGCTTCGTCGCGCAGTTCGCCGTGCTGGGCACGCTCAAGCACGAGCGCGACCAGAACCGCGCGCACGAGGACCTGCGGTTCCAACTCGCCAACGCGACCGCCCCGGTCCACGCGCTCGACGAGGGCGGCAGGCTGCTGGACCCGGGCACGCCGCTGGCGATCCTGGAGATCCCCCGGCTGGGCCTGCACGAGGTCGTGGGGGAGGGCACCTCGTCCGGGGCGCTCAAGTCCGGCCCCGGCCACCTGCGCAACACACCGCTGCCCGGGCAGGCCGGGGCGAGCGTGATCCTGGGCAGGCGCGCGAGCTACGGCGGCCCGTTCGCGCTGCTGGACACCCTGCGCCCGGGCGACGAGATCATCGTGACCACCGGCCAGGGCGAGCACCGCTACCGCGTGCAGGGCGTGCGCCGCGCGGGCGACCCGCAGCGGCACACCCCGGCCCCCGGCAAGGGCGGCCTCACCCTGGTCACCGCGGACGGCCCGTACTTCCTGCCCACCGACGTCCTGCGGGTCGACGCGAAGCTCACCACCGAAGTCCAGCCCGCCTCCGGCGCGCTGCCCTCGTTCGCGGTCCCGGAGAACGAGCAGGTCATGGTGGGCGACGCGGACGCGCTGGTGCCCGCGGTGCTGTGGGCGCTGGTCCTGGCCGTCGCCGCGCTCGCCGTGGTCTACCTGCGTCACCGGGTCGGCCGCTGGCACGCCTGGGTGATCGGCGTGCCGCTGCTCGGCGCGCTCGGCGTGACCCTCGCCGACGAGGCCGCCGCCCTCCTGCCCAACCTGATCTGAGGAGCCCCGATGACGCTCACCCTGCCCCCGACCGGCCTCGCCGCCCTCGACGCGCGGTCGGTGTCGGCCTGGTTCGGCGACCGCAAGGTCCTCGACCGGGTGTCGCTGGTCATGCCCGCCGGGTCGGTGACGGCGCTGATCGGGCCGTCCGGCTGCGGCAAGTCGACGTTCCTGCGCATCCTGAACCGGATGCACGAGCTGATCCCCGGCGCCACCCTCGCGGGCGAGGTCCTGCTGTCCGGCCAGGACATCTACGACCCCAGCCGCAAGCTCACCGAGGCCCGCAAGCAGATCGGCATGGTCTTCCAGAAGCCCAACCCGTTCCCGGCGATGTCGATCTACGACAACGTGGTGGCCGGTCTCAAGCTCACCGGAGCCCGGGTCCGCCGGTCGGACAAGGACGCGCTGGTCGAGGAGTGCCTGACCAAGGCGGGGCTGTGGACCGAGGTCCGCGACCGGCTGCGCCAGCCCGGCGGAGCCCTGTCCGGCGGCCAGCAGCAGCGGCTGTGCATCGCCCGGTCGCTGGCCGTGCGCCCCGCGGTGCTGCTGATGGACGAGCCGTGCTCAGCCCTCGACCCGACCTCCACGCGGCGCATCGAGCAGACCATCGCCGACCTGGCGCACGAGGTGACCATCGTGATCGTCACGCACAACATGCAGCAGGCGGCGCGGGTGTCGCAGCAGTGCGCGTTCTTCCTCGCCGAGCAGGGCACCCCCGGGGTGATCGTGGAGGCCGGTCCCACCACGAAAATCTTCGAGTCCCCCGAGGACCAGCGCACCTCGGACTACGTGCACGGCCGCTTCGGCTGAGTAACCCGATCGTGGGACGCCGCGGCGGGTCACACGGCGGGTAACGTGGAACGGGTCGCAGCCGCACTGAGTCATGGCCTGGGGGGCTTCGTGGACCTTCGCTTGGACGACCCGCCCGCGCCCGGCGTCGTCCTAGTCGCCATCGGCGGCGAGGTGGACTTGGTCGCCGCAGGCGTCCTGGAACGCTTCTTGCTAGGTGCCGTAGCCGAACAACGCACCCCCCGCCCCGGCCTCATCATCGACCTGTCCGACGCCGAGTTCTTCGGCTGCGCGGGCGTCAACGCCCTCATAGCCGCCCAACGCCGCCTAGAACGCTCCGGCGGCTGGCTCCGCCTAGTCGACGTCTCCCCCGCCGTCTCCCGAGTCCTCAACGCGAACGGCATGAACACCCACCTACGCGTCACCTCCTCCATGGACGACCT
The DNA here is from genome assembly GCF_055586285.1 of Actinokineospora sp. NPDC051303. Lineage (NCBI taxonomy): Bacteria > Bacillati > Actinomycetota > Actinomycetes > Pseudonocardiales > Pseudonocardiaceae > Actinokineospora > Actinokineospora sp. NPDC051303. The sequence continues at coordinate 46,799 of NZ_JBVJIN010000012.1, read as the reverse complement.
CTAGCGCCCCAGACCTTTCCCCACGCTCAACCCACTTGACAACACCCCCAACCAGCGCGAACCTCTCCTC